>CAMZEQ010000001.1 GCA_947305835.1 uncultured Alphaproteobacteria bacterium
GAAATGACGGATGATACTTGGTATTTGGTGGCAAAAACGCCAAAAGTAACCGGATTTTTGGGCGGGAAAAAGCCGACCCCGATTACGGAGGATGAGGCTCAACGAATTTTGAATCAGGTGGAAGAAGGCGTGGCAAAGCCACGTGCGGCATGTGTTTATGAAGTGGGACAACAAGTCCAGATTATGGACGGTCCTTTTGCCAGCTTTGTGGGTGAAATTCAAGAAGTGGATGTCGAAAAAGAACGTTTGAAATTACAAGTGTCTATTTTTGGACGTGCAACGCCTGTGGAATTGACATATAGTCAGGTGAAAAAGGTATAATTATGGAATCAGTTTATTGTGACGATATTTCGGGATTAGAGATTTTTATGGGGGATAAATATCCTTCTGAAGAGGCGCCGCAAAAGCATACATGCTCTTGCGGGAAGGCTGTTTGCTGCGGAAAACATAAAGGGTGTGCCGCACAAAAAGAAAAGATTCGTTTTATTAAAGACGGAAGAGACTGTCGTTAATAAAACAAAAAGTGTTGGATAAAATTGGTTCGTGTCCAATACTTCTGTAGCAGATGAGCCATCATCGGACTACGAAACTTCAAGGGCGAAAGCCTGAATGAACCAAAAAACAAAATGCTAATGAGGTTATAAAATGGCAAAAGAAATATTGGGATTTATCAAGCTTCAAATTGAAGCCGGTAAAGCCAACCCGTCCCCTCCAGTGGGACCTGCCTTGGGTCAAAGAGGCTTAAATATTATGGATTTTTGTAAGGCTTTTAATGCCAAAACACAGAAAGAAGAACCGGGTTCTCCTATTCCTGTGATTATTACGGCATATAAAGATCGTACATTCAGCTTTGTGACAAAGTTGCCTCCGGTCAGCTATTATATCAAAAAGGCTGCCAATTTAAAGAGTGCCAGTCATGCTCCTGGGCGTGAAAAGGCCGGCAAAATCACCAAAGCACAAGTTAAAGAAATCGCCGAAAAGAAAATGCCTGATTTGAACTGTCATACAGTGGAGGCCGCTATGGAAATGGTGGCCGGTCAAGCGCGTTCTATGGGTATTGAAGTCGTGGGGTAAGAAAATGACAGGAAAAAGATTAAAGAAAGCCTATGAAGGTATTGAAAAGAAAGCTTACTCTTTGGACGAAGCGATTCAAATGATTAAAGCGGGAGCCACCGCCAAATTTGATGAAACAGTGGATATTGCTGTGAAATTAGGCGTGGATCCGAAACAATCTGATCAAATGGTACGTGGCGCTGTGACGTTGCCTGCGGGAACCGGCAAAACCTTGAAAGTTGCCGTGTTTGCCAAAGGTCCGAAAGCCACAGAAGCCAAGGCTGCCGGTGCTGATATCGTTGGGGATGATGACCTGATGAACGATATTTTAGCCGGTAAAATTGATTTTCAACGTTTGATTGCTACCCCTGATATGATGGGCTTGGTTGGTCGCGTTGGTAAGATTTTGGGGCCCAAAGGGTTGATGCCGAATCCCAAATTGGGAACAGTGACAATGGATGTGACAAATGCGGTGAAAGCGGCTAAAGCCGGTCAGGTTCAGTTCCGTGTGGATGCGGCCGCCATTGTGCATGCAGGTATTGGTAAAGCCAGTTTCTCGGCCGATAAGATTGCCGAAAACGTGCGTGCTTTTGTCAAAGCCTTGCAAGGTTTGAAACCCGCTACCTCTTCAGGTGTGTACTTGTTGCAGGTGGCTTTGAGTACCACTCAAGGTGTTGGTGTAAAGGTATCTATTCCGACAATTCTTGGGTAAAGAGTTTTTGGCCTTGCCCGAAAGGGTGAGGCCGAAAAAATGCCTGTCCAAGACTGTGGGCGTTTATCACGGGATAAACTTAATCGAGGAACACCTCGGCCGACATAGACAGAACGGTCAAGATTCTTATTTAAGATTTTAACCGGTTTCTGGACAGGGTAGTGTGAGGAAGGGATTATCCCGACCTTGTGTAGAAACCAAGAGGGTTCGCCCTCTTAAAACGGAGTAAAAAAGTGAAACGTGAAGAAAAACAACAGGTAATCGCTCAAACGTCTGATGTTTTCAAAAAGGCCAAGTTGGTCATCGTTGTCCATAATAATGGTTTGACGATGGAACAAACAACGGCTTTAAGAAATGCGATTCGGGCCGATGGTGCGAGTTATAAGGTTGTCACAAACCGTTTGGCAAAACTTGCTCTGGCAGGAACGCCCTGCGAATCCATGGCGGATTTGTTAAAAGGGCCCACCGGCATTGCATATTCGGAAGACGAAATTGCGGCTTCCCGTGCAGTGGCAAAAATGGCCAAAGATTCCGATAAGTTTGAAATTATCGGCGGGGTCATGAACGGTGAAAAAATTGATGCTGCCAAAGTCAAACAATTGGCTTCTTTACCGTCTTTGGATGGTTTGCGTGGCAAATTGGTTGGTTTGTTGCAAGCGCCTGCTGGTCAGTTGGCCAGATTGGCAAAGGCTTATTCCGAAAAGGAACAAGCTGCTGCTTAAATTTAACAGTTAAATAAGAAAGGAAAAATAAAATGACTGATTTAAATAAATTGATTGATGAATTGTCAGCTTTGACAGTTTTAGAAGCTGCCGAATTGGCAAAAGCTTTGGAAGAAAAATGGGGCGTGAGCGCTGCTGCTCCTGTGGCCGTTGCTGCTGCCGGTGCTGCTGCCGGTGCCGCTGCCGAAGAGAAAACTGAATTTGACGTAATTTTGGCCGAATCAGGCGCCAACAAAATTGCCGTCATTAAGGAAGTTCGTGCCATTACAGGTTTGGGTTTGAAAGAAGCCAAAGACTTAGTGGACGGTGCACCCAAAGAATTGAAGAAGGGTGTGGCCAAAGACGATGCCGAAAAGATGAAGAAACAACTGGAAGCCGCTGGGGCCAAGGTTGAATTAAAATAAGGTTAGTTTAGCCGCGGGGGAGTTGCTCTTTTTTCAGGGGCAACTCTTTACCCGTAAATTAGACAAAAAGGTTTTTGGTGCCTTTTCACCAAAAGAGATTTTTTAAAATGGGGTTGCATAAATGATCAAATCTGAAATAAATCATCGCCGCGTGCGCAAGAACTTTGGAAAAATTGAAACTGTTGCAGAAATGCCGAACTTGATTGATGTTCAAATCAGTTCTTATCAAAAATTTTTACAGGCAGATGTGCCGGCCGATAAAAGAGAAGACAGTGGTTTACAGGCTGTTTTTAAATCGGTATTTCCAATCCATGATTTTGCCGGTCGTGGTGATTTGGAATTTGTTAAATATGAACTGGATCAACCGAAATCGGATGTTCATGAATGTTTGAAACGTGATTTGACCTTTGCTGCCCCGGTTCGTGCAACTTTGCGTTTGATGGTGTGGGATGTGGATGAAACAACCGGTGCGCGAACAATTCGTGATATTAAAGAACAAGATGTTTATATGGGCGATTTGCCGATGATGACGGATCGCGGAACATTTGTGGTAAACGGTACCGAACGTGTTGTTGTCAGCCAGATGCATCGTTCCCCGGGTGTATTTTTCGGACATGATAACGGTGAAACACATTCTTCGGGTAAATTTTTATTTTCTGCCCGTATTATTCCTTATCGTGGTTCATGGATTGATTTTGAATTTGATGCCCGTGACTTAGTGGATGTGCGTATTGACCGTCGTCGTAAGTTGCCTGTGACGACCTTGTTGTATGCTTTGGATAGCGCCTATACCGAACAAAAACGCGCCGAAGCAGCCAAAAAAGGTAAAGCTATCGATCCGGCCGATGTGATGGGAATGAGCAAAGAAGAAATTTTGAATTATTTTTATGAAACCATAACATTGACTCGCGATAAAAAAGGTTGGAAGACCTCCTTTGATGCCGAACGCATGAAGGGGACAAAGCTGACCTATGACCTTGTTAACGCTGAAAATGGTGAAGTTGTTTTGCCAAAAGGGGAAAAATTAACCCCGGCTTTGGCCAAAAAATTGCAAAAAGACGGTCTGAAAGAAATTCTGGTCAATGAAAATGACTTGTTGGGACGTTTCATTGCGATGGATATGATTGATGAAAAAACCGGCGAAGTTTTATTGGAAGCCGGTGATGAACTCAGTGAAGATGATTTGGCCAAATTACAGGAATTGAAGATTAAAGAAATTCCTGTTTTATATATCGATTATACGAATGTCGGACCGTACATTCGTAATACTTTGGTGGCTGATAAATGTACTTCACGTGAAGAAGCTTTGATTGAAATTTATAAAATTATGCATCCGGGTGAATTGCCTGTGGTTGAAACAGCGGAC
Organism: uncultured Alphaproteobacteria bacterium; assembly: GCA_947305835.1. Classification (GTDB taxonomy): domain Bacteria; phylum Pseudomonadota; class Alphaproteobacteria; order CAAHEQ01; family UBA3637; genus UBA3637. The sequence goes on from CAMZEQ010000001.1 coordinate 4,258, forward strand.
GCGACTTTCCGTGCTTTGTTCTTTGATCAGGAACGTTATGATTTGTCAGCGGTCGGTCGTGTAAAAATGAACATGCGTTTAGGCTTCACCAACGAAGAGGTTTCTCCATCAGTGCGAGTCTTGCGCAAAGAAGATCTCTTGAAGATCATCAAAACGCTGGTGGAAATTAAAGATGGTCACGGTGATATTGATGATATTGATAACTTGGGTAACCGTCGTGTGCGTCCGGTGGGCGAATTGATGGAAAACCAATATCGTATCGGTTTATTGCGTTTGGAAAGATTAGTGCGTGAGCATATGACATCCACGGAAATTGATACTGTGATGCCGTCTGATTTAGTGAACGCCAAACCTTTGGCAACGGCGGTGCGTGAATTCTTTGCATCCAGCCAATTGAGTCAGTTTATGGATCAAAATAACCCGTTGTCAGAAATTACACATAAACGTCGTTTGTCGGCTTTAGGGCCGGGCGGGTTGACGCGTGATCGTGCCGGTATGGAGGTGCGTGACGTGCATCCGACACACTATGGTCGTATTTGCCCGATTGAATCTCCTGAAGGTCAAAACATCGGGTTGATTAACTCGTTGGCAACGTATGCTCGCGTGAATGAATATGGCTTTATTGAAACACCCTACCGTAAAGTGGTGGATAAGAAAGTGACCGATGAAGTGGTCTATATGTCCGCGATGGAAGAAGCCCGTCATACAATTGCTCAGGCCAATTCTGAATTAGATGGCAAAGGTTGTTTGACCGGTGAATTTGTGACCGCACGCCAAGCCGGCGAAGTGGTTCAGGCCAGACCCGAAGATGTTGATTTGATAGATGTTTCTCCGCGTCAGGTGGTGTCAGTGGCGGCCGGATTGATTCCGTTCTTGGAAAACGATGACGCGAACCGTGCCTTGATGGGTTCTAACATGCAGAAACAGGCTGTGCCTTTGCTTAAAAACGAATCCCCATTGGTTGGTACCGGTATGGAACGCGTGGTGGCTAAAGATTCCAAAGCTGCAGTATCTGCGTTGCGTACAGGTGTTGTCCAATCTGTGGATGCGGCCCGTATCGTTATTCGTGCAACCGAAGATTTGTCCGCAACGGCCAGCGGTGTGGATATTTACAATTTGGAAAAATTCCAACGTTCCAATACAGGAACCTGTATGACACAAAAACCGCTTGTCAAAGTGGGTGAAAAGGTTGAAAAAGGTGATATTATTGCCGATGGTCCTTGTACGGAAATGGGTGAATTGGCGCTGGGACGCAATATCTTGGTGGCTTTTATGCCGTGGAACGGTTATAACTATGAAGACTCTATTTTGGTCAGTGAACGTATTGCCCGTGATGACGTCTTTACTTCTATTCACTTGGAAGAATTGGAAGTCACAGCCCGCGATACCAAGTTAGGTCAGGAAGAAGTGACTCGTGATATTCCGAATGTGGGCGAAGAAGCTTTGCGTAATTTGGATGAAACCGGTGTGATTTATATTGGCGCCGAAGTAAAAGCCGGCGATATTTTGGTGGGTAAAGTGACACCGAAGGGTGAAACAGTTATGACACCGGAAGAAAAACTTTTGCGTACCATCTTTGGTGAAAAAGCCGCGGATGTGCGTGACAGTTCTTTGCGTGTGCCGCCCGGAATTTCGGGTACTGTCGTGGATGTGCGTGTCTTTACACGTCGCGGACTTCAAAAAGATGAACGCGCTTTGTCCATTGAACAAGCCGAAATTGCCAAGCTCAGCAAAGATCGTGATGATAAAAAGGCCATTTTGCAAGGTGACTTTGCCGCGCGTATTCGTTCCGTTTTGGTTGGTCAGACAATTACAAAAGCCGAAAAATTCAAAGCCGGATATAAATTGCTCGAAAAGGATTTGGCTGATTTGAATATGAACGCTTTGCGCAAAATCAATGTCAAAGATGACAAAGTTATGCAGGAAGTGGAGCAAATGATTGCGACTTTCGATGAAGCCGATAAGAATTTGCAAGCTGACTTTGAAGATCGTGTGACGAAATTACAACGCGGTGATGATATGTTACCCGGCGAATTAAAGAAAATCAAGGTCTTTATTGCCGCAAAACGTAAATTGCAACCCGGTGATAAAATGTCCGGTCGTCACGGAAATAAAGGTGTGGTATCCAGAGTTTTACCGATTGAAGATATGCCCTATACCGAAGACGGTACTCCGATGGATATCGTGTTGAATCCTTTGGGCGTGCCTTCACGTATGAACGTGGGTCAGATTTTGGAAACACACTTGGGCTATGCTTGTCATGAATTGGGTAAAGAAATTGATAGTGTTGTCAAACAAGTTCAAAACAATCAGGCCAAAGTGGATGATTTACGCAAGACATTAAAAGATGTGTATGGCGATAAAGAATACACAAAGAAAATTGCCAAAATGTCCGATACGGAAGTTGTTGAAATGGGCGCTAATTTGAAAGACGGTTTGCCGATTGCAACACCTGTTTTTGATGGTGCCCATGGTGAAGATATTGATGCAATGTTGAAGCGTGCCGGTTTGCCGGTATCCGGTCAGGTCACTTTGTATGACGGTCGTACGGGTGATGCCTTTGATCGTAAAGTGACAATCGGTTATATGTACATGTTGAAATTGCACCATTTGGTGGATGAAAAGATTCACGCCCGTTCTATCGGACCTTACAGTTTGGTCACACAACAACCTTTGGGTGGTAAAGCCCAATTTGGTGGCCAGCGTTTCGGTGAAATGGAAGTGTGGGCTTTGGAAGCCTACGGTGCAGCTTATACATTGCAAGAAATGCTTACCATTAAATCAGATGACGTGTCAGGCCGTATAGCAGCGTATGAAACGATTATTCGCGGTGATACAAGCTTTGAAGCCGGTATTCCTGAATCCTTTAACGTGTTGGTCAAAGAAATGCGTTCTTTGGGATTGGATGTTGAATTGAACCATAATGAACAATAGGAGAAAAAAATGAACGAATTGATGAAAACTTTCAGCCCGTTGGCGAATCCTCAAACTTTTGATGATATTCGTATTTCGGTGGCTTCCCCCGAAAGAATTCGGTCTTGGTCTTATGGTGAAGTGACCCGTCCGGAAACGATTAACTATCGCACGTTTAAACCTGAACGTGATGGTTTGTTCTGTGCTAAAATCTTTGGTCCGATTAAGGATTATGAATGTTTGTGCGGTAAATATAAGCGCATGAAATACCGTGGTATTACCTGTGAAAAGTGCGGTGTGGAAGTCACGCTTTCCAAGGTGCGTCGTGAACGTATGGGACACATTGAATTGGTCAGTCCTGTCACTCACATTTGGTTTTTAAAATCTTTACCCAGCCGCATCGGTACTTTGTTGGATTTAATGCTCAAACAATTGGAAGCGGTTTTATACTTTGAAAAATACATTGTTATTGAACCGGGTTTGACACCGCTCAAACAAATGGATTTATTGACCGAAGAACAGTATAATCAAGCATTGGAAGAATATGGTGAAGATTCTTTCCGGGCCGGTATCGGTGCTGAAGCCATTAAAACTTTGCTCAGCCAAATTGATTTGCCGACAGAAGCCAAAAAATTGCGTGCCGAATTGATTGAAACAAAATCAGATATGAAACGCAAGAAAATTGTGAAAAAGTTGAAGTTGGTAGAATCTTTCTTGGAATCCGGTGCTCGTCCCGAATGGATGGTATTGGATGTGTTGCCGGTCATTCCGCCAGATTTGCGTCCGTTGGTCCCGTTGGATGGTGGTCGTTTTGCAACTTCTGACTTGAACGATCTCTATCGTCGTGTGATCAATCGTAACAATCGTTTGAAACGTTTGTTGGAATTGCGCGCCCCTGATATTATCGTGCGTAATGAAAAGCGTATGTTGCAAGAGGCTGTGGATGCTCTGTTTGATAATGGTCGTCGCGGTCGTGCCGTAACGGGTATCAATAAGCGGCCCTTAAAATCTTTGGCAGATATGTTGCGTGGTAAAGCCGGGCGTTTCCGTCAAAACTTATTGGGTAAGCGTGTGGACTATTCCGGTCGTTCTGTGATTACAGTGGGGCCTGAATTGAAATTGCATCAATGCGGTTTGCCCAAGCGTATGGCTTTGGAATTGTTTAAGCCTTTCATTTATGCAAAATTGGAAGCTCAGGGTAAAGCGGCTACCATTAAAAACGCCAAGCGTTTAGTGGAAAAAGAAACACCGGATGTTTGGGATATTTTATCCGAAGTGATTAAAGAACATCCCGTGTTATTGAACCGTGCGCCGACTTTGCACCGTTTGGGTATTCAGGCTTTTGAACCCGTGTTGATTGAAGGTAAAGCGATTCAATTGCATCCGTTGGCTTGTACAGCGTTTAACGCTGACTTCGACGGTGACCAGATGGCTGTACACGTTCCTTTGTCGACGGAAGCGCAATTAGAAGCTCGTGTATTGATGCTTTCCACCAATAATATTTTGGCCCCTGCCAGTGGTCAGCCGATTATTGTGCCGACTCAGGATATGATTTTGGGTATGTACTATTTGTCCATGATGCGTGAAGGCGAAAAGGGCGAAGGTATGGTCTTTAACGGGCGCCAAGAAATTGAACATGCTTTGTTTAACAAAGATGTTTCCTTGCATGCCAAAATTAAGGTTCGTTTGCCGATCGTGACTGATGCGGGTGAACATAAAACCCAGATTGTGGAAACAACGCCCGGTCGTGTGATCATTTCATCCATTTTGCCGGATAACGATCACATTCCGTTTTCGATGATTAACCGTCAAATCGGTAAGAAACAAGTGGCCGAAATGTTGGGTCGTGTGTATCGCGCCTGCGGTCAAAAAGAAACTTGTATCTTTGCGGATAAGATCAAAGAATTAGGCTTTAAGAATGCGGCATTGGCCGGTATTTCCATCGGTAAAGATGACTTTGTGATCCCGGCTGAAAAGAAAAAGTTGTTGGCTGCTACAGAAGCCAAAGTGGATGACTTTGAACAACAATATCAGGACGGTTTGATTACCCGTTTGGAAAAATACAACAAGGTCGTGGATGCTTGGGTGGCTTGTACAGATGCTGTTTCCAAGGCCATGATGAAAGATATTTCCAAAGCCGAACCCGGTAAGCCCGTGAACTCAGTCTATATGATGTCTGATTCCGGTGCGCGCGGATCTGTCACTCAGATGCGTCAGTTGGCCGGTATGCGTGGTTTGATGACCAAGCCGTCAGGCGAAATTATCGAAACGCCAATTCGGTCCAACTTTAAAGAAGGTTTAACCGTTATGGAATACTTTAACTCCACACACGGTTCCCGTAAAGGTTTGGCCGATACAGCTTTGAAAACAGCTAACTCAGGTTATTTGACCCGTCGTTTGGTGGATGTGGCGCAAGATGCCATTATTACCATGCAAGATTGCGGGACGGATCAAGGTATTACCATTCAACCGATTATTGAAGGCGGTGACGTGATTGCCACCACGGGTGAACGTATTTTGGGTCGTACAACGGCTGAAGATGTGAAACATCCTGAAACCGGTGAAATTATCATTCCGAAAAATAAATTGGTGGATGCCAAAGATGTCGAAAAGATTGATGCGCTGGGTATTGATTCCGTCAAGATTCGTTCGGTGCTGACTTGCGAAGCCGAAGATGGTATTTGCGCGGCCTGTTATGGGCAAGATTTGGCCCGTGGTTGCCCTGTGAACTTGGGTGAAGTGGTGGGTATTATTGCCGCTCAATCCATCGGTGAACCGGGTACCCAGTTGACATTGCGTACCTTCCACGTCGGTGGTACGGCGCAACGTGGTGCTGATTCGGCGGTGGATGCGGCTTTCGATGCTCAGGTTCGTTTGGGCCAAGGTGTCATTGTGAAGAACTCACAAGGTGCCAGCATTATCTTATCCCGTAACTTTGAAATTTCATTGTTGGATGCCAACCATCGTGAAAAAGCCCGTCATAAAGTGCCTTATGGTGCTAAATTGATGGTGGAAGATGGTCAGGAAGTGAAAAAAGGAACACGCTTGGCCGAATGGGATCCGTATTCAACGCCGATGATTGCCGATGCAGACGGTAAAGCCAAGTTTGAAGATATCGTGGCCGGTAAGACATTAGATGAACGTACAGATCCGTCAACAGGTTTGACTGAACGTGTAATTATGGAACCGGATAAACAATCCTCTGCCAAAAACTTGCGTCCGCACATCAGTATTTTGGATGCAGATAAGAATGTGGCCAAGACCAGCAAAGGGACAGAAGCCCGTACCTATTTACCGAAAGGTGCGATTATTACCGTCAAAAACGGTCAAACCATTCACGTTGGTGATGTGTTGGCTTTGGTGGCACGTGATTCTAAAACCAAGGATATTACGGGTGGTTTGCCGCGTGTGGCAGAATTGTTTGAAGCCCGTCGTCCCAAAGATGCGGCCATTATGGCAGAAGCTGCCGGTCGTGTGGAATATGATCGCGACTTTAAAGCCAAACGCGTGATTAATGTGGTTGATGAAGAAGGTCATAAACATGCGCATTTGATCCCGAAAGGTAAGACACCGGCGGTGTATGAAGGTGATATGGTTCAAAAAGGTGATATGATTGTGGAAGGTCCTTTGGCCCCGCATGACATCTTGCGTATTTTGGGTGTGGAAGCTTTGGCGCATTATTTGGTCAAAGAAGTTCAGGCCGTATATCGTTTGCAAGGTGTGCGTATCAATGATAAGCATATTGAAGTGATCGTACGTCAAATGATGCGTAAATTGGAAGTGACTGATCCGGGTGATACAACCTTGTTGGAAGGTGAACAAGTTGAAAAACAACAATTGATCAGCGAAAATCTGAAAGCAGAACAGGCCGGTGGCAGACCTGCCAAGGTTGCCCCTGTATTGTTGGGTATTACCAAGGCTTCGTTGCAAACCAGTTCGTTTATTTCAGCGGCGTCCTTCCAAGAAACAACACGTGTTTTGACTGAGGCAGCTATTGCAGGTAAAACAGATCCTTTGCACGGATTAAAAGAAAATGTGATTGTGGGACGTTTGATTCCAGCCGGTACCGGTGCGGCAATGAAACGTTTGCGTTCAATTGCTGGAGAACGTGATAAGGAAGTTTTGCAAACACGTAATAAGGAAACGCATAACGAAGCGATTGCTTAAAAAAGCTCAAAAAAACCTGTCGAATTCCTGACAGGTTTTTTTTATTGACAATAATTATTTTTTGATATAATCTTGTCAGTGGAACCTTATTTAAGAGCGATAAGTCAAGGGGGAGGATAATGAAGAGATTATTTTTGTTTTTAAGTTTTTCGGGGCTGGTTGGTATTTCTGCCGTCTCCTATGGTTGGACGTATTATGCTAAAAATTCACGTCAGATACCCAGGGCCAGTTGTTTGGAAATGATGTGCCAATACGGTTGCGTGGAAGATGACAAAGGTGCCGGATATTGTTGCGGTGCCGGTCAAGTGGGAGATAAATGCTATGGCAGTTTTTGTTGCCAGAATGGCTTAATTTGTTCCGGTAAAACGGGTACAAGCGTTTGTACCGGTTGTTCTAAAAATTCAGACTGTCCTGATTTGCATACATTTTGTTCCAACGGGCGCTGTGTCCCTTGCAATCAGGAAGGCACAGGGCTCAGACTTAGCGCTGATGCCGAACATTGTAGTTGCCCCACAGGTTATACTAAACGCTGTGGTACAACATCGACCAGTGTCAGTTGCTTAGATGGTGGCAGATGGACATGTGTTCGCGGGTGTTTTGATCATACGGATTGTCAGACGGATTATTATTGTTCATGTAACGGTAATTCTTGTCCCGCAGCCGGCGGTCAATGTCAACCTTGTCCGACGGGAACGCATCGTGATGCGACTTCGGCAACGGGATGCTTGCCATGTGCGGAATGTCAGGTATGGGATGAAGCTACGCGTTCTTGTATTTCAACATGTCCGGAGGGACAAGTTTGTATACAAAATCCCGGCACAGGATTCCCCCCGGATTACGAAAGATGCAATGGGGATACGTGTTTGGCTGTGCCTGCAAAAAATTCTTTGGTACATGTAAAAGGCACCATAAACAAACGTGATTTTTACTTTCCGCCCGCCAATGCTTTATATCAAATGACCCATACAAGTGCATCGCGTTTTTGTGAGCATTATGGTTTACATTTGGCAACGGTGAATGAAGCCTGTGTCAAAGATTATGCCTATGATAGCGGGTACGATTGTCCGAATTTTGTCAATAATCAAACTTTTTCGGACAGAGGGATGAGTTACAGATTAAGCAGCTGGCATGTGGAAAGTTCGGGATCTTTTTGGCTGGCTAATCTCAGCGGATATACGGCTTTACGCGTCACTTATTCTTGCGGCAACAATCATTCCAGTGTCGTGTGTAACCGTTTTTACCCATTATGTACAACAAATTGAACCAGAGGAGAAAAAATATGAAAAAATTATTATTATCGTCCGTTGTGTGTTTGATGGTTTTCCCTGTTATGGGGCAGAATTGTCAGTATGCACCGGAACAAGAAGTCGTGCGTGCGGCAGAAAATTGGGAAGAAATATCCGTTTTGGGTGATTCGTTTGATGCGAATACCGTCTATCCGTGCGGAGGGACTTTGGCGCAGTTGGCTGTTATGCGCGGCAGTTTGGATTCTTTGGATTATTTATATGCTCACGGGGTGGACTTTAATGCGACAGTTTCTTTGGCGGGATATGAAATTCCGAATGCCCCTTCCGAGATTCCCTTCCCGTTGTTTGTGGCACGTTATTCCCCCAATGGGGCGATTGTTGATTCCATGGTAAACAGTGGGGTTGATTTCAAAGTTAAGGATTCTTTCGGACATGATGTTTTTTGGTATTTTGAACAAAATCCTGTTTTGCGTCGTAGTTATTTGACCAAAAAAGGATGGGATTCTTTAATACCGATGTCGGAAAGAATTCGTCGAATTAAAGCAGGTAAAACACTATAAAAAACGGCCCCCTGATTTGGGGGCCTTTTCTTTTTAACAAGAAATGATTATTTGATAGGAGCAACCATCAAGCTCATGTTGCGCCCTTCTAATTTCGGTTGGCCTTCTGTTTTGGCAATATCGGCCACATCTTGGGCCGCACGATTTAAAACTTCAGCCCCCAAATCTTGATAGGACATCTCACGACCTCGGAAGCGAATCGTGAATTTTACTTTGTTTCCTTCAGCCAAAAACTTTTTGGCATTACGCATTTTAAAACCATAATCATTGTCACCGATATTGGGGGTAAATTTGATTTCTTTGGTTTCTTGAACCTTTTGTTTTTTCTTGGCTTCATTTTTGCGTTTTTGCAGTTCGTATTTATATTTTCCCGCATTAATTATCTTACACACAGGCCAATCGCCTGCGGTCGAAATTTCCACCAAATCCAAGCCGGCATTTTCTGCACGTCTGAGGGCTTCTCGCATAACGACAATCCCCACATTTTGTCCTGCTTCGTCGATTAAACGGACCTGAGGGGATGTGATTTGTTGATTGACACGAGGTTCATCGAATTTTCCCGAATTGACCGCACGGGGGGCGGGATTGAATGTATTAGCGATAGGTTGGTTCCTCCAAAAAATTAAACAACAACCTTATTTTAATCTTTTTTTTAAAGACTTTCAAGTTTTTTTTTGGTATAATGGGCTTTATGAAATGGTTGAGGAACATTTTTTTTATTTTTTGTGCCATATTATGGGGGAACGGGGTTGATGCTCAGGCGTTTGAGCAAAACGGTGTCGGGAAATGGCATACACTGCCTTTTGCGGATGTACGTTTATTGTCATGTACGACAGGTACATTGGACAGAAATCTGCTGGTCGGAGGGTTGCAAATTAAAATTCATTCTGGCTGGATTTTAAAAAAGCCGCGATTGAAGCCTTTGTCGGAAAATGCTGTTTTGGATTACCCGATTCGTCCGGATCCTTTAGATACAACGCAATATACGGGAACAATTTTATTACCGATTGTTCAGCGTGTTGCTGCCGGTGAACAAACACATTTCGGTGCAGAAGGTCATTTAATCGGTTGTTGGGATGATAATTGTTTGGATTTGCCCGTTCGGATAGAACTGCCGTTGGATAGTGCCGAAAGCGATTATACGTCTTATTGTGCGTACATCATGGATGAAATGGGGCAAACCCCCAAATTAGACCTGAATATGGGAACAGGGCAATATATAAGTGAACATCAGGCGCTTTTAAGATTTCGCGTTCCGAATGTTTATCAGGCTTTTTTACAGAATCAAAATGGGTTGAATTTTAAGATATTGCAGACTCAGTTTTGGCAAGATATGGTTCAATTAAGAGTATCTTATTCCGAAAGCTGGCCGAAGAATACTTTAAAGGATTGGATATTAATTACAAATCAGGGGATTTTCAGGGTTCCGATTCGCTTAACCGATCAGCCGCTAGATCCGATTTCTCAATCTCGTCCCTGGGGAATGTTTTTATGGGTGGGCGGACTCTTATTTATTTGTTCTCCCTTCTTTATCTTTTGGGGGACCGTTTTCCCGAAAACCGTCAAACAGTTGCGTCGTCAATGTGTGCATGCTGCGGCAGTCAGTGCATTTTTTATGACAATGATGTGTTTTATGATCAAGTATTTTAACTGGAATTGTGACAAGTCGTTTGTATTGGCCCTGATGGGGATAACATTGATTTTTCCCCCCAGATTTATTTGGTGGTGTGTGTTGTTATCGATCATTTGGCCCAAGCCTTATTTATTAAAAATGATCGACAATTTTTCATTATATTATTTATTGCCATGGCTGATTTTATGGCAGATTGTTCCTTTTTGGATTTTATATCGGCATGCCGAATTTTGGCGTAGGAAAGCGTGCGCAAGTTTGAAAAAGAGTTTTTTCAGTCATAATTTATTCTTTTTGTTGCCGACAATAGTCATGCTGTTTTATCAGGGATATGTGGCACATTTGAGTATTCCCTATCAGCAAAATTTGAATTTTAAACACACCACATTGGTATGTACGAAAGATGATTGCGAATCTTGGTTAAAAGCCGGATTACAGCTTCACTTGATTGATGCTCAAAGCCCGTTGGGTAAAACTTTATTGCGTTTTTATCAGGCATCGGAAAATGTTTTGATCTTTAATGATGACGGTATCCAAACGATTTTGGTGAATACGACGCCTCAAAAGCTTAAAAAATATCTGATTGGTTTGCAAAATTATCGCGCTGGATACAGGCCAATTGATCCACCCGTTCATTTTGGGGATGGCCCGCATGTCCCTTGACCCAGTGCCAGGTGATTTCATGACTTTGCAATAAAGGGTATAACTGTTGCCAATATTCCATATTTAAAACGGGTTTTTTATCGGCTTTTTTCCATCCTTTTTGAATCCATCCGTTCAGCCAAAGGGTTGCTCCTTCCAGAACATATTTGCTGTCTGTGTAAAGATCGACAATGCATTTTTCTTTTAATAAAGAAAGCCCCTGAATGACGGCCGTCAGTTCCATCTGATTATTTGTTGTTCGTTTTTGTCCGCCGGACAATTCTTTTTGTTTTTCTTTATAAATCAACAAACATGCCCAACCGCCCGGTCCGGGATTTCCCGAACAGGCACCGTCGGTATAAAGTTGAACATGTTTGGGATTATTCATCCTTATCATTATCCAAAATAATGCTGTACAATTCTTTGGGTAAATCACATTTACGCAACTTTTCTGTTGCTTTTTCATCGCGCAACAAACGTGACAAGGATGCCAAAGCTTTTAAATGATCCGCGCCGGCATTTTCCGGAACTAATAATAAGAAAAGTAAATCTACGGGCTTATTATCAACCGCTTCAAAATTGGTGGGTTCGCTTTTCATAAAAGCACAAAAAATGTTCTTTAATCCATCCAATCGAGTGTGCGGTAAAGCAACCCCGCGACCGATGCCGGTTGTTCCAAGACGTTCGCGTTCCACTAAAGCGTTTAAAATAACCATATTATCCACGCCTGTTTTTTCCGAGGCCAGATAAGACAATTTTTCCAATAATTGCTTCTTTGATGAGGCTGTTTTTTCAACCAGCACGCAATCAGATTTCAAAATTTCTTTTATTTTCATATAAATGCCTTATTTCTTATTCTTGGGGTCTACCCAACCGATGTTTCCGTCCGCACGGCGATACACCATGCTGAGTTCACCATGTGCCACATTGCGGAACAGTAATGCCGGTAAACCGGCCAAATCCATGTGCATCACGGCATCGCTGACCGTACAAGTGGGCATATCCGCTTGCATTTCTGCGATGATTACAGGGGCATCCCCGATGGGTTCTTCAGCATCTGCCGGTGCATTGATGACAGATACAGCCACTTGTTGTACCGGGACGGCCTGACGATTGGTCATTTTGTTTTTGTATTTTTTCAGCTGTGCCCCCATTTTACGAATCGCTTCATCCAAAGCACCGTAAGCATCATTGGCACTGGCGCTGGCAGAAATTGTTAAGCCGGATGCCGGGCGTGTTGTAATTTCTGTCAAAAAGGTTTTGCCTTCATGGGAAACACGTACGGTTGCATCTGTGGCATTGGTAAAATATTTTTGAACCACTTCGGAAATTGCCTTATCAGCATATTCGCGCCAGCTGGCCCCTAAATCAATTTGATGACCGGTTAAAGTAATTTGCATTTTGTCCTCTCTTTCATTATAATATTCACACAATAGCTCTTTTTTTCGGAATTGTCAAGATGTCAGATTTTGGACTTTATATTCATTGGCCGTATTGTTTGTCTAAATGCCCTTATTGCGATTTTGCAAGCGTCAAAATACATGGAAACACAGACTTGTTAAAGGCTGGGTATAGACGGGATATTAAAAATGCCCCCGGCGGACACTTAGTGAGTATTTATTTTGGTGGTGGAACGCCCAGTTTGATGTCTGCCGATTTTATGGATTTTTTAATGAATCAAATTTATCAAAAATGGACAGTTGCACCGGATGCGGAAATGACATTAGAAGCCAATCCGGACGCGATTGATTTAGAAAAAATGAAAGCCTTTAAAAGTATGGGGATTAATCGTTTGTCTGTGGGTGTACAATCTTTAAAAGATAAAAATTTAAAATTTCTGGGTCGTCGTCACAGCGTTCAAACAGCATTGAATTGTGTTCGTCAGGCACAGGAAGTATTTCCCCGGGTCAATATTGATTTAATGTATGCATTACCCCATCAAAGTTTGAAAGATTGGTCACAAGAGTTAAATTTAGCTCTGTCTTTGAAATTGACTCATTATTCTTTATACCAATTAACCATTGAGGAAGGAACCGTTTTTTACCACAATCATCAAAAAACGTGTTCAGATCTTCAAGCGTGTCGTTTGTACGCTTTAACCGATGATATCATGAATCAGGCACACATTCCCGGATATGAGGTTTCCAATTATGCATGTAAAGGTTTTGAAAGTCGGCATAATATGCTTTATTGGACCGGTAAAGATTATATCGGTATCGGACCGGCTGCATGCGGTCGTGTGCAAGGTTACGCCACCCAAAATGCACGTTCCGTCGGGGGGTGGTTAAAAAATGAAGGCGAAAAAGAAAAACTTTCCGTCGATCAAATTCGGATGGAACGTTTGCTGATGGGGCTCAGATTGCGTCAACAATTTTATCCTGACCGGGGAATTGATTCTCGTGCTGTTGAACAGGCGAAACAGAAGGGGTGGATAATTCAGACCCGTCAAGGGATTCGACCGACGATTCAGGGGATATTAATGTTAAATCGTCTGATTGAAATGTTGGCATAGTCAACCAATCGTTTTGCTTTTCGGGAACATCAAAATTTTCAGGAGCCGGTTGAATTTCAATCACGCTTTTCCCTTTCTTTTGAACCAAGCGCATGGCGCGGTTATTGGTGCCGTCGGAATTTAAACGTACCAAACCATTGACACCGGTAAATTCATCCATATTTTGCAGATCAATCAGATGTACCGATCCGTTTTCAGCCTGTTGAGCCACCCAATCCACAGAATCATAGGCTAATTCCGCCAAACGGGACGGTTTTTGTCCGAAAAATTGCATATATTGTCGCGTGAAATAAGTGGAAGAAGTCGTGGACAAATCCGTAAATAATACATTGTTTAACATGGAATCTTTTAAAGATTTAACGCTGGCTAAAGTATAGATGGGAAATGCTTTCGGTGTGACATCATAAAAGGCCAAAATTGCCATTAATTGACTCAGGCGTATTCCTTCTTCAAATACAAATAAACTGTCAAATTCAACCCGTTCCTGAATGGGGGTGGCCAAAATTTCTTCTTCTTCAGGTGTTAAATCTTTCTTTTTAATATCAATCATGGGCGGTAAGATTTTTAAAACAGAGGGGGTCATGTTTTCTTCTTTTTCGTTGTACAGCGCATATTTTGTCAGGCTCATACCCGGGCATTGCTTGATGGCTTCATCCATGGCATTCATAACAATTTGTCCCACTTTATTTTCGGGGCCGATGGCGGCCAAACGATATTGTTCGTTTTCACAAGCATAGCGAACCATTTGCCGGATTTGATCAGCAATTAAAACAGCGAAGGATGCGCGTCTGTTATTTAATAAAGTACTGTCGGATGTATAACTTAAAACGCCTGTTCCCAGTGTGGGTAAGGCGGCCAATTCAGATGAAAAAACAGGCCCCAAAATCATATCCGAATTTTGGGCTTCAGCCCAACGGTAGGCCTCTTTGGCTCCTTCAGGTGTTCCTTTTGTGTCAAAAAATAAAAGTTTTACGGGGCTTGTTTTATTTTTTTGCAATGCGATTAAGGCGGCATTTTGCATATTTTTGCCGATTTCTTCTTGTTTGCCGGTCAACGGTAAAAGCATGGATACCGTCGAAACGGATATTTCCTGTTCCGATGGAGGCGTGATGATATTTTTTTCCTGAAAGAAAGATGAAATTTTGGGTGCGCTTGTACAAGCCGAACAAATCAGCGCCAATAAAATCCATAATCTTTTCATGAAAACTCCTTTTGTTTTGTCAAAAGTTATGCTATACTAAATCTCAGTTTTTTTCAAGTTCTTTTTCAAAAGGAGACAGGATGCTTTATTTGGTGGCTACACCGATTGGAAATTTGGGGGATTTTTCTTTGCGGGCGCGTGAGGTATTGGAGCGGGTTGATATGATCGCTTGCGAAGATACACGTACCAGTCGTCAATTATTTTCATTGCTGGGATTACACGTTAAAAAGATGATTGCCTATCACGATTTTAATGAAGAAAAAGCGGTACCTACATTGATTAAAAAATTGCAATCCGGGACAGATATTGCTTTGGTGTCGGATGCAGGTATGCCGCTGATTTCTGATCCGGGATATAAGTTGGTGCATGCATGTCGGCAGAACGGTATCGAAGTGACCAGTGTGCCGGGGGCAAATGCTGTTTTAACGGCTCTGCAATTGTCAGGTTTACCCACAAATGCTTTTTATTTCGGTGGTTTTTTACCACCCAAAAAAGCCCAACGGGAAAAGTCTTTACAAACTGTTGCGCATTTGCCGGCTACTTTGATTTTTTATGAAACGGCGAACCGATTGCGGGATGTTTTGGAAAGTTTGTATCATATATTGGGTGATCGTTCTGTGGCTGTAGTGCGTGAAATTACTAAAAAATTTGAACAGACTCAGGTCGGTACTGTTTCGGAATTGTTAACCTTATATGGCCAGAACGGGACGCCAAAAGGTGAAATTGTTTTGGTCATTCACGGGGATGTTGATAAACAAACAAAAACAGCAAAGGTATCGATTGCCGATTTGCGTTCGTTTTTGTCTGTTAAAGATACCGCTCAGGTTCTTTCTGTTATTCATGGAATCAGTAAAAAGGAAGCCTATGCGCAAGTTTTGGCAAATGACAAATTATAAAGCCGGACATTTGGCTGAAAAGTATGCTTTGTTTTGGTTGCGGCTAAAAGGGTATCATTTGGTGGCGCGAAATTTTGTGGTGGGACGCGGCACGGGGGCCGGCGAAGTGGATTTAATTGTGCGACGGGGTAAAACGTTAGTTTTTGTTGAAGTAAAAAAAAGGCCGGATGAGGTGACGGCTTTGAATGCGATTCGTCCCAAAAATCAAAAACGTATTGAACGAACCAGCCGCATTTTTTTATCACGTTTTTCCAAATATCAAAATTATCAGGTGCGCTATGATATTATGATGATGACATCTTGGATTCCCAAACACTTACCCGATGCTTGGCGTCCGTTAAGTTTGATTTTTGGGTTGTTTTTTTTGGTCGGATGTCAAATGTGGGGTACAATGATCGGCAGCGTGCATTCATTGGTCGGTGTGATATCGGATGATCGGCCTTTAAGCGAAGATGCCTCGGATATTGCCCTTTATACGCGTGTTCGTGAAAGATTGGCCCAACGAGATATCAAGTCTGTTTTGGATGTTCAATTGACGGTTTTTCAAGGTGCTGTTTTATTAACCGGAGCCTTACCGAACTATGATGAAATAGCCGAAACAGTGGAAAAAGTTTGGCAAACCAGGGGGGTTCAATATGTCTATAACTATATTCGAATGGGGCAGGCTTTGGATCCGGTTCAAAGCAGTGAAGAAATTGCGTTGTCCAGCTCCATCCGTACCAAATTGGCCCTGACCGAAGGGATTAAATCAGCTAATTATAAGCTGGTTTTGGAAAACGGTACCGTGTATGTGATGGGACTTAAAAAAGATATGGATGAATGGCAAAAGGCACGCGCTGTCATTGCAAATACCTATGGGGTGGATAAAATTATTTGTTTGATGCGTGATCAGGAAAAAGATACACATAATATAAATGAAAATTAACACAATTGGCTTACGTTGTATTTAACCATCCTTTTTTTTTAACCGATTTTGGGATATTTGTTGCATGATATGATAGATTATCCCCCCCCTGTTTTCTAGGGGGGGGAATCTGATATCAGGTCGCTTGTTTTAAAACGGTTTCCGGATTAAAATTTGCGTTGGGCGTAATGGCGTGTTTTTCATATTGATTCAGTAAAAAGCGAAAATATGTCAATACAAATAATCGAGTTGCCGCCGATAAACCGGAAGGTCCTTTCGTTGTATCTATCTTGGAACATAACTGATGAATTGTTAATCCTTCCCGTTGACAAATGTCCGATAAAGATATCCATGTTTCTCGATCTAAACGCATACTGGTGCGTCGCCCGTTGACAATTACATTTTTACATACTAACATTTTGACCTCCTTGTATGTGATACTTATAGGTAGTTTTTTGAGAAAATGCAACCATAAATTAAAAAAATATTTTAAAAACGCCTATAAGTTGTATTTTTTTAAGATTGCCATTCTATGAAATTTATGCTAGAATCATTCGGAAAGATTAGTTCTAACGGGGTATTTCGGAAGGAAGAATATGACGAAAGTTTTTGTATCGGGATGTTTTGATGTGTTGCATTCGGGGCATGTACGTTTTTTTGAAGAAGCTGCCCAATATGGCGATTTATATGTGTCGATCGGTTCGGATCAGACTGTTATGGAACTTAAAAACAGGCCGACTCTTTATAATCAAGATGAACGGCTTTATTTGGTTTCTGCGCTTAAATTTGTGCATCAGGCTTTTATTGCTTCCGGATCGGGTAAGTTGGATTTTAAAGAGGAGATCAAAAAAATCCAACCGGATATCTTTTTCGTAAATTCGGATGGGGATTCATCCGAAAAAAGGACCTTTGTTGAATCTTTGGGGATTCGATATGTTGTGGCCGAACGTCAGCCAAAAGAAAAATTACCGCCTCGTTCGACAACTGCTATTCGCCAGATTTTAAAAAAGTAAATTAATCATCTTTCTTATTTGATTTGATACGGACAAGCAAATCGTCCGTACGTTGATAGGCAATAGAATCTTTTGCCAGTTTTTTGATGATTTTTTCGGCTGTTTTTTGTGCTTCTTTGTTTTTCCCTATGGCATAATAATAATGGGCCATTGCATATTGGGCCAGATCAGGTTTGTTCAGGCGATCATATGCTGTTGCCATTAAGCGCCAAGGCAGGCCGGTATCGCCTTCTTTCAATAAAGCGCGTTCCAAATGTGTCAAAGCGGTTGATACATCTTTTTTATCGCCTTTTTCCAATAAGGCTTGCGCCAAGGCAATTCGAATGAGCGGTGCCTCGATTAATGTCAAGGCTTTTTGATAATTTTGAACGGCTTCATCAATTTGACCGGTTTCAAATTTAAATTGCCCTTTTAATTCGTACAGATAAGGATTATCGGGTTCTTGCACAATCAGAGCATTGATTTTTTGAAAAGCGTCTGTCAGCTTATGTTGGCGATAATTAATGATAGCTTGAGCATACAGATCATTGATACCGGTTCCGTTATATTCTCGCAGAGCTTGTTTTTCATCCGTCATAAAGGCCACTAATTTGGCCCGCATGCGCTGAAAATCTTTTTCATCTTTCGGGGGTGGCGCGTTTTTCAGAAAGTGATTGATGTTTTGTTTTCGATCCGTTGTCATGGGGTGCGTACGCCAATAAGTAATTTGATCTTCGGCAGCATTTAAACGTTCTTCCGCTCGGATTATATTCATTGTATTTGTGAAACCTTGCAGGGAATAGCCTAATTTTTTGACAATATCTACCGCCACGCGGTCGGCAGAACTTTCTTCTGATTGACGGTAAGCCGTGAATGTGCCCATGGCAGAGCTTTGCGAACCGATCATGACCGCAATACCGGCGTCAGGCCGGCCGCTTGCAACCGCTAAAACACCCCCTAAAATAGTGGATATAAGGGCTGTTTTTTGTGCTTTTTTGTATTCGATCATACCCCGTGTGATATGCCCGCCGACGATGTGTCCCGTTTCGTGTGATAAAACAAAAACTAGATCATCAGCATATCGGATATGTGTGATCAAGCCGGTATGGATAAAGATTGTTTGTCCGCCGGCAACAAAAGCGTTAATTGTCGGATCGTTGATTAAAACAACCTCGGCATTTTCCGGCGGCAATCCGGCAGCCTTAAAAATCTGCTGCACATAGTTTGTCAGGATATTTTCTACCTCGGTATCACGGATCAAACTGAAAGCCTGTGCATGGCAGATAAAAAAACACAATGTCAAAAATAAAGCCAGCTTTTTCATATACATAAAGATAAAATTTTTTTTTAAAAAGCGCAAGGAAATTATTTCAGCGTATTTTTTGATTTTGTGGTAAAGGTGATTGTTTTTTCTGTGCGACAGATTGTGTTTTTTTTAACCATGCATTTCTTTTATGGCATTGAATCAAAAAATTTTTTTCCCAATAATATAATGGAGAATTTTTTGAAATAAAGCGATCAATTGTCTCTTGGTTCAAGGGAAAACCTTTATCCATTAAAACGGATCCGATATCCAATAAATGCAAATGATCCCTTTGTTCGCCGTTTACAAACTTATCTGTTAAACTTTTTTTGATAACACTTGTATTAAATAATTCTTGCTCTAACCAATATGAACTGTTTGCTAAAGTTACCGATAAAAAAGTAGCAAGAGGGGTTTTATCGTATGTAAAGTCAGGGTCTTTTATAATTCTGGACACCCGATTCAAACGTTCATTCCACGGTCCGCACGCATCTAACAATTGGATGACTGAATAATACTTTTTATTTATGTCTGTGGAAGAATTTTTTTTCATTTATTTTTATCCAAAAACATTTGTAAAATAATACGTGCACTTTCAGCATCCAAGATTTTTTTTCTTTTGTCAGGGCGCATAAAAAGGGTGTCGCGCAAAAAATTTTCAGCACGTTGCGAGGTCAACCTTTCATCCACCCAATAAACAGGTAAACCGAATTCATTTTCTAATTTTTCGGCAAAAGCGCGGGCTTTAATGCAAGTATCACCTTCTGTTCCATCGGGTTGTAAAGGGAGTCCCATGACAAAAGCGTCGACTTGTTTTGCCGGTACGATGTCCCTTAATTCGGATAGCTTGCAGATCGTTTTAAATGCCTGAGCGACATAATTGATATCATCCCCTATTGCCAAACCAATTCGCTTGGTTCCGTAATCAATGCCTAAAAAAGTTTTTTTTACTTGTAATTTGTTCATTTTTCGCCTACAATAGATTATATCAACAGGAAAGAAAAAATGCAAGATAAAACAATTTATTTGGCGTCAGATCATGGGGGGATAGTTCTTAAAAACCATTTGTGTGAATGGTTATCCGGTTGCGGGTATCGTGTTGCGGATTTGGGAACGCATGTTCCGGATGTGTCGGTGGATTATCCCGATGAAGCCGAAAAGTTGGTGCAAAAAATACAGACGGATCCTTCTGCGCGCGGAATATTAGTATGTACGACAGGGGTCGGCATGTCTATGGCGGCCAATCGTTATCCTTTTATTCGCGGGGCTTTAGTGTTTAATCGGGATATGGCAAAAATGTGCCGGGCACATAATGATGCCAATGTGTTGATTTTCGGGGCCAAGTATACGGATGAAAAATTGGCAGAAGAGTGCACCAAGATTTTTTTAGATACATCTTTTGACGGTGGTCGTCACGAACGTCGTGTGAATAAATTAACCGATTTAGGAGAACGAAAATGAAATGTCCTTTTTGCGGCTTTGCCGATACGCAAGTAAAAGATTCGCGCCCCAATGAAGATAATACAATGATCCGTCGTCGTCGTGAATGTCCCAAATGCCATGCTCGTTTTACAACAGCCGAAACCGTTCAATTGCGTGAATTGGTGGTTATTAAAAAGAATGGCGACAGGCGTCCGTTTGATCGCGATAAATTATTGCGTTCCATTGTTTTGGCTTTGCGTAAACGAGACGTGACCATTGAGCAGGTTGATCAGCTGGTGAATAATATCGTGCGTCATTTGGAACAATCCGGGGAATCAGAAATTCAATCAGCCGAAATTGGTCGCCATGTGATGCAAGCTTTATTAACATTGGATAAAGTGGCGTATATTCGCTATGCTTCCGTGTATAAAAACTTTACAAGTACCCATGATTTTGAAGATTTTGTGAAAAGCTTGACGGGGCGGCGTAAAAAGGTATAAAGAAAGGATTAAGATGGTAAATTCAAAACAACCTTTAACAAATGCACGCTTGATGGCGGTCCAGGCGGTTTATGCTCAGGCCCAATCGGGCGAATCTTGGGATAAAGTTATCAGTCGTTTTTTATTGGGTGAAGTGGGGGGCGAGTTAATTGAAGAAAAATCAGGAATAGAAAGATATGTTTCCCTGCCTGAGGCCGACCAAAGCCTTTTTGCACATTTGACACAATATGTTCGTGATAATAAAGAACAGTTGAATGATATGGTGGAAGGGGCTTTTTCCGAAAAAATTCAACGTGATAAAGTGGATTTGACTTTGCGGTCAATTTTGTTGGTGGGAGTGGCCGAATTTTTTGTAAATAATCAATTGGATGCCCCGATTATTATTAATGAATATACGGATATTGCGCGCTCTTTTTATGAAGGGCCTCAGATCAAAATCGTGACTGCTGTTTTGGCTAAAATGGCAAAAATGTTAAAAGGTTGATCTGTATCTGTTTTTTCTAAATCGTATTGCATTTTATGTAAAATCGGTTTATATTCTAGATCATGT
Organism: uncultured Alphaproteobacteria bacterium; assembly: GCA_947305835.1. GTDB lineage: Bacteria > Pseudomonadota > Alphaproteobacteria > CAAHEQ01 > UBA3637 > UBA3637. Next base: position 25,697 of record CAMZEQ010000001.1, read on the forward strand.
TATCATTTATGTGGCCATGGGTTGCGATTGTTTTGCCGTTGGCGTGGGGAGCACGACGTTTGCTAGAGCCGGCTGATGCTGTTCACCCGATGACGGGTGCTATTCGTGTCCCTTTTTGGGATAGATTGGGCATCATCAAAACGGCCAAAGTTTCTGCCGAAACATCCAAATGGTCAGAATTGTTGAGTATTGCGGCGTGGGTTCTTTTGGTGGCGGCAGCTATGCGTCCTGTTTGGTGGGGAAAACCCATTTTGAATCAGCAATCTTCACATAATATCATGTTGGCGTTGGATGTATCAGGCTCCATGGAAGAGCAGGATTTCGATTTAAATCGCCATCCGGCCACAAGATTGCAAATTTTAAAGGCTGTTTCGGATGATTTTATTCGCTCTCGTTCGGGGGATAATTTGGGTATTGTCATTTTTGGATCGGAAGCTTATACCTATGCGCCTTTATCGCCGGACATTAAAACTTTGCGTGAGTTGTTAGGGGAAATCGGTATCGGTATTGCCGGGACTCAGACGGCTGTCGGGGACGCATTAGCTTTGGCTGTTCAAGGTGTGGCCAGTGTCCCCACGGACAGTCAGATCGTGATTTTAATGTCAGACGGTGTTTCCAATGCGGGGCGCGTCAGCGTGGATGAAGCAATTAAATTGGCAACGGCTCAGGGAATCAAGGTTTATACGGTCGGGATAGGGTCTGATGCTCAAATGATTCAGGATTTTTTTGGCATGGTTCAAATTAATTCTTCCCAAAGTCTGGATGAAAAGACTTTACAACACATTGCCCAAAAAACGGGCGGTAGTTATTTTAGGGCTAAATCAACACAAGAATTAGCGGATATTTATGCAACCATAAATCGATTGGAGCCGGTGGAACGCGATGCCGAATTTGTTCGTCCGCGGCAGGATTTATTTTTTATACCGCTGTTGATGGCGATGTTGTTATTGGCTTGGCTTAAAGGGAGACAAAAATGATTTTCTTGCGTCCTTGGGGTTTTTTGATGTTATTGATGCCTCTTTTGTGGTTGTGGTCCAAACGGCGTGTATCCGAGCAAAGTCCGTGGAAAAAATTTATGGATAAGGAATTATGGGAAGCCCTGAAGATCAAATCCGGACACAATAAATCAAGCAAAAGACGCAGCCGTTTATTTTTGTTATTGTGGTTAATGTGGACGCTGGCTTTATCAGGGCCGGCCTGGGATAAGGTACCTATGCCCGCACGCGTCAGTCAGCCGAATACGATTTTAATGATGGACTTAAATCCTGTTATGTCAGCGGAGACATTGAAAAAAATGCAAATGCGCCTGTACGATGTGTTGGATTTATTGAAAGGACATCGGGTGGCGCTGGTTTTATACGGGTCTGATGAAGGGTATACCGCTATGCCGTTGACGCCGGACAGGGCTTTGGTGCAACAACTGATTCCTGATTTAACGCCTCGTGTTGTGCCGCAGCCGTCAACAAATCCTGTGGTTGGTCTCCACCATGCGGAAAAGTTGTTAAAACAGACAGAGCAATCCGGTCAGATTTTATTTTTTACGCCTGATACAGAGCAAAAATTTTCTGCTGATTATCCTTTTTATTTGGTGGGCCCTCAAACAAACTTATCTGCTTTGGCGGAATCAATCAAAACATCAGAAGCGCTTGCGGTTGATTCGGATTATCAAGCCGAAACATGGAAAGATATGGGGATATGGTTGATATTGTTTTCTCTCCCGGTTATGTTACTGTGCTTTCGTAAAAATGTGCTCTTTTTGTTTTTGGCCTGTGTTGTTTTTGATGCTGAAGCGGGTTTTTTGACACGTCCCGATCAGGACAGTTATCGTATGGAAAAGCAGGCGGCAGATGCCTACCGACAAGGGGATTATGCGTTGGCTTATGATTTGTTTCAAAGTGCCTATAACAAAGGGAATGCTTTGGCCTATCAAGGACAAATCGAGCAAGCGATTAAGGCGTATGAACAGGCTTTGGCAGAAAACCCCGATGATGCGGATGCCAAATTTAATAAAGAGTATTTGGAAAAACAATTATCCCAACAACAAAATCAAGAACCAAAACAGGATAAACAACAGAACCGTGATAATCATCAAAAAGAATCTCAAGATCAGCAGAGCGAAGGGAATGATTCGGAAAATCAAGGGCAGCAGAATAAGGAAGATTCAGAACAAAATTCATCCGGCGAAAATCAAGTTCATGATGGCAATGATGCGTTTTCACAAAAACAACAATCCGATTTTCAGAATGTTCAACCCACGCAGGATCAGACGGTTCAAGAATTGGAAAAAGCCTTATCCGAACAACCCGGGTATGAACCTTTTAATCAACAGGAACAACAAATTTTAAATCGATTAAACTTGGATCCGAGTCGGGTTTTGCGTTATCGATTAAACTTACAACATCAAAGGAACAGAAAATGAAAAAAGTTATTGCTTTTATGGGTGGGTTATTGTGCAGTTATGCCGTTGAGGCTGTTGAGGTTAAGTTATCTGCTTTTGAAGTGTTTCAAGGGGATAGTCTTTCATTGAGTATTACGGATTCTAAGCCTATCGGTCAGGTGGATTTGTCGCCTCTTTCCAAAGACTTTGTTTTTGGCGGTCAACAACGCGGACAATCTTCACGCTTTATCAATGGTGTCGGCAGTACAACTTATGAATTAGGTGTGGTTTTATTCCCGACAAAAACGGGTGAAATTCAGATTCCACCTTTAAAGGTGGGAAATGAAACCACAGAGCCGTTGATGTTGAAGGTTGTGGCGCCAGACGCTCAAAGTATCTCAAATGATTCGGTATCACCCTCTGTTCAATTAAAGGCTCATGTCTCGAATGATATCCCTTATGTGGGGCAGGGTCTGTTCTATACGGTTCAATTAATTGATGATGCGGGGATTGTATCGGGTGAAGTGCTGCCCGGTCAAAACGATAAAATTCGTATCACACCCGTGGGGCAGGACAGTGAAAAGGTTTCTGTTCAAAACGGGCGAAAAGTTCGGGTGATTGAACGAACTTATCTTTTGGTGCCGCAAGAATCCGGATCTTTCGAAATAACGCCGGCAGTTTTTAATGGGCAAATTGCCTATCAGTCTCCAAAGAAAAAAACATCTCGGCCTTTATTCGGTTTTTTAGACGGGGCCGATATTTTTCAAAATTTTATGGCGGCGACACGTCCTGTTCAAATTATCAGTAATCCCGTTGAAATACAGGTTAAGGGACAGCCGGCAAATTGGTCGGGCTGGTGGTTGCCCAGTACGGATGTTCAATTAAATGCAGCTTATCAGCAACCTGATGATTTGAAAACAGGGGATGTTGTTCAGGTTGAATTAACTTTAAGCGCGCTGGATGTTGATGCCAATAATATGCCGGTTGTCAAAATACCCTCCGGTCCGGATTTCAGAATTTATCCGGAACCGGAAGAACGTATCACGCAAATGACACCGGATGGGCATATCAAGGGTGTCGTAAAAACAAAATTTTCATTGGTGCCCTTTAAGGTTGGTATGATGGAAATACCCGCTATTCAAGTGCCGTGGTTTAATACTCGAACAAATCAAACGGAAATGGCGCAAATAGAGGCTTATCCGTTAAAAGTTGCTGCCGGCGAAGCGGCACAACCTGTTTTGGAACAGGCTCTTCCCGTACATGCAATTCCTGTGCCGCAAACTCAGCCAGCCTCGGATCATTTTTGGTCCGGTATTTTGTGGGGCTTGGGGATCGGGATGGTTATCTTTGGCGTTTTCGGAATTGTTTTATGGCGTTTGGTGCGCTCAAAAGAACGTAAAAAAATCGAAAAAAAGAAGCCAATTCCTGATTTTTATCCTTTCAAATGAAAAAAGACTTGACTTTTAATTCAAAATAGTGTAAAAATAATGCCAAATTTTTAAGAGAAAGGATTTGGATTATGACAAAAAAATGTATGATTACCGAAAAGGGTGTTTTGGCCGGCAATAATAACAGCTATTCAAAACGTAAAACGCGCCGTCGTTTTATGCCTAATTTACAGACTGTGGCAATTTACAGTGAAGTTTTGGGATGTCCGGTGGATATACGTATCACATCCAACGGGTTGCGTACTATTGAAAAGAACGGCGGATTGGATTTGTATTTGTTGAATACGCCTGTTTCTAAATTATCGGCCGAATCCAAAAAATTGCGCGAACGTATCGCTGCGGCTAAAGCTGCTAAAGAATCTAAATAAAAAAGAATTTTTTCAGAATTTTCGGGCCTGAATTTTTTGGGCGGTTGGGTTTTACTTTAGTTTTTTAAAGGGAAGAAAATGAAATTTATTTTTGCGCCGGTTGCCCAAAATACGATTATTCGTCCGATGGCACAAGCGGTGTGTCTTGCCAATGGTGGTGTCCCTGTTAAATACATTGATCCGGTGAGTCATCAGGAAAAAGAAGTGACTGAAAATGATACTTCCTATCTTTGCATTGAAGGTTTTGTTGGTGAGCGCAGGACACGAATCAGTCCTCATTTAATTGCCTTTTGGTCGCGTCATGATATGCCCATCCAAGTTCAGGTCAATGTGAATGATGTTCAAGTTATGGTTCAAAATGGGACAACCATTGAGCAAGCAATGACGCAATTTTATCAAAAATCAGAGCAACAAAATCAACCGGTCAGCAAAAAACAACTTAAACATCCGTGTTTTCAACATACCAAAGCCTGAAAAGAATTTAAAATTCCCCTAAGCGGGGGATTCTTATGTTTATCCTCTTTTTATTTTGATGGTATCTGTAAAATATTTTGGGGCGTCAGCTCAATCAGATTTTTGGTTTTTTGAGTATAAAAAAATCCGCCTTTATAATACAGCGGAAAAATTTGGCGCGCCCGGCAGGATTCGAACTTACAACCTTCTGATCCGTAGTCAGATGC
>CAMZEQ010000002.1 GCA_947305835.1 uncultured Alphaproteobacteria bacterium
CAAATTTTTCAATAAACGCTTTTCGGGCATCATTGGCAGCTTGAGCCTTATTGGATTGGGCCGAATTGCCACTATCCGACATTTGAGCATCATCATTGGTAGCCATCATATAGGCCACAGCAGATTGCGCCAAAGTACCCGCAATAGCTGTTCCGTATTTTGACACCAACTGTTCATCCAAATAAGCCGCTATACCGCCACGTCCCATAACGTCAGCAGACGGAGAACCGCCCAGGTTAAACGCCACACCGTCCGGACGAATCAAACGATTCCAAGAGATATTGACTTTTGCCACTCCTTCTTGGGTTGCACCTTCCCCAGAATAAGTACCGATTAATTGAGAACCGGCCGGAATTAAAATATTACGTCCCTCTTCAGCATAAATATTGGTATCAACAATCGCCAATGCAGGACTGTCTGCAAAACGCGAATCTATCGAGCGGGCCAAAACGGCCGGGATAGAACGCCCCTGTAAAATCACATGAGTCATATCCACAGGCCAAGAAGAAATGCTGTCTTTTCCCACACCGACAGATGCCCAATTCTTATCTTTTTTGGGTTTATAGCGCTGTTGCATTTCGGATGACATCACCAAAGGTGCCCCACCCAATTTTTGACGCATATTTTGACGTTTTTGGGCCATTTTATCTTTAATCATATCTAATGTTTCAGGATCCACTTTCGGGGGCTTTATTTTTTCAATTTTCGGCGCTCCTGTATGAATATCCAGTGGTTCACCGTTCAAATCCCAAAGGCGAGTTCCATCAAACCGTGCTTTAATCATCCCGTCTTTGGCCAACGTTCCGTCGGGCAACACATCATAAACTTCATTTCCGATTTTCAATTTATGTCCGCCGGATGCACCGGGCGATAAACCGCATTCTTGTAAATTCAACTTATACCCTTCTAATTTACCGCGTGCCATGCCGTTGGGGGCATAAATAGAACCATCCGCATGCATCATGGCATAAAGATTACCGTTTTCATCCAAAAGCTGGCCATCCGCCATTAATGAGGCCACTTTTTGATGCGTTTTAGTATCAAATAATGCGCAATCAACGAAGTATTTATCTTCCCAGATACCATAAGCTTGGCCCGGTGCAATCGGAAGATTTAAGCCGTTAGGGGATTGAATGACACCATTATCCAAAACTGTTCCGACATGGGTCCCGTTGGGTAAATAAATTTTACCGTCATCTCCCAATGTTACCAAAACCTTATCAGGATCGTTCGGATCAAAAATTAACGCCTGTTCTGGAGATACGACACGCAAACCTTCCATTACATTATGATCTAAATCCACAATCGTATTTTTACCGTCACCCAAAATGCTGCCGATGACCTTACCGTCCGACGCATGTAATCTGCCCATACTGTCAACCCACAAATCTTTAACTGTACCGTCTTCACCGATAATTAAACCGCGATCAATAATACCGACGCCCTTACCGGTCAAAGGATCAATAAACTTGTCCCCCGTATGAACATCAATTACTTCTTCTTTATCATTAACACAAGCAACCTCTACACCATTTAAATCCACCACAATACCATCCGGCAGGGTCCGCCCGAAATATTGCCCGTCCTCTGTCATTGCCGGACCGCTTTTGGGAACGCGCCCGATGACATTACCTTGTACATCAATCGCCCAACGATCCTTACGAATACGACCGACGACAGAACCTTGACCGTTAATCACGCGACCATCATAGGCTGTTTGACCCACAACCTGACAATCGTGAACAATCAGATCAGAAGGAACCAAACGACCGATCGTTTGCAATTCCCCACTGCCTTTAACCGTTCTGTTGGATAAAATCGTTCCCAGAGTTTCCCCATCAATTGAAACAATTTTTCCATCCGGCGAAAGTGTTCCCAAAACTTGACCATTCACACCGACAGCCGATCCGAACGGAATCACGACACCCAAAGGTTTATTGGCATCATTACGAATACTTCCTTCATCGCGAACACGTCCCACGGGTTGATTATTTCTATTCAAAACCTCACCCATCGTTGTCACTCGTCCCAAAATATCACCTTTTAATCCCAAGGGTAAACCTTGCTGAATCGTATGGCCCGCATACGGCATGGTATTATAAACGCTTTTTTGAGGAACCCCGGCCACAGAACCATCCGGCAACACACGCCCGACAAATTTATTGTCCGCATTCAACACTGAACCGTCCAACACAATGACCCCCAACGGGCGTCCCATATCATCCACAGTGGCACCTTTAGGCATTAAATTCCCCAGCCATTTATTCGTGCTGGTCAAAGCGGATTCAAATGCCATTTTATTACCTATTTGCTTACCTTTATTCATTACCGCTGCATTCGGACCGCTGATTGCCGCCACAGAACCTTTTTTATCAATAATCACACCCGGTTTGAAAACGCCGCCAATCAACTCACCGGCCAAGGAAAAGACCAATCCGCTTCCCGTGGTATCGGCAACATGCTTTTGTGCCGCATAAATACCGCCGTCCGGATAAACTTGGCCCAATAACCCAAGCGTTGTTCCGATCGCTGATCCCAAAGGTAAAATACTACCATCAGCCAATCCGGCCGATCCGACCGTCAATCCATTTGTCATAACAAAACCGGTTTCATTGCGAGAAGAAAGACCGTAAACCTTACCTTCGCTTGAAACAAGCCCTTGTTGTCCGGATGAAGTCAATGAAGCCGTGAATGCCGTATTTTCCAATAAGCGCCCGACCAAATTCGCTTTGCTGGTCACAAAAGGCATCGTTGACGTTGAAGCAATTTCTACACCGGCTACATTTTGAACAGAACCATTTTCACCAACCAAGCCGGCAGCATCATGCGTTTCAGAGAATTCAATCATTCCCATGGGTAAATATGCCCCTATTATTTGACCATTTGCATCGAATACATGACCATCCAAACCAACCTGACCAATGACTGTTGAACCATCTTCAATTTGACCATCATAGCGTGTCCAGCCAATTAAACGACCACCTTCGTCAACAGCCACACCCGGCGGCAAAAGCTGACCCAGCAATACACCCTGACTGTCATATACAAAACGTGTCAACCCAACAATAGCCAGAGCCTCGCCTTTCGGAGATAATAAACGCCCTTTTGAAGTCGTATGTCCCAAATATTCCCCTTGTGTTCCCACGACAGCAGTCGGTTTCACGACCATCCCCTGTAATTGCTGAGCAGAATTAACCGCCAATCCGGACGGTAAAATATTTGCAACAGAGCGCCCGTCAGGACTATTTACTTCACCATGGAAATTACCCCATCCCATCAGGTTACCTTTTAAAGAAATAAAGGGGGCGATCGGAACCAAAGAACCTTTTATGCTTTGATCCAAGCCCAAAACTTGTCCGGAAGCGGAAATTTTTCCCAATAAATTTCCCTTGAGATCATTGACTTGTCCCTGATAACTTATCTTTTCACCATCTTCCACCAATTGAGGATTTAAACTCCCCAAGAAACCATCTATACCGATAGCCGAAGAAAGCGATGGGAAAACCATTCCAAGAACTTTTTTCTGATCGGAAACAACCAAACCATTCGCCAAAGCATGACCTGCTTTGGTGCCAGATTCATCGATAAAACTGCCGACAGGTGTGATAGAACCTATGTATTCTCCTTTGGTATTCAAAACAGGCCCTATCGGCAAACGTCCGCCTAAAATTTTGCCCTTTTCATCCACCATGGAGCCATTGGCCAAAATTTTTGCAGGAACTTGCTGCCCTTGGTTAACCAAAGTACCGTCCGAACGCAAGGTCCCCAAAACTTGCCCCTTCATATCGACAAAAACAGTAGCCTCAGGAATCAAGGTTCCCAAAATATCCGTCGCCCCGTTGTTGATGACTGCCATACTCGGTAGTACGCGCCCAACGGATTGCCCCGCTCGATTAACAACAGCACCGCTCATTTGGTTATAACGACCAACCACTTCTCCAGAATCTGAAAAGACGGATCCGGAAAATGGAACAACACCCACCAGCTGATGTTTATCACCGATCACCCATCCGTTAAATGTCACATCTCCCATCCAGGTACCTGAAACATTATAAGTTTTGCCGGCAACAAAAGACCACCCCGTGGGTAAACCATTTTCATCAATGACAACCCCGCGTGTTGAATTGGACATCACAGATATTGTGCTTTTCATGGCGTTGACACATCCGACAATCTCACCTTTACCATTGATGATGTGTCCTTCCAATCCTACACGGCCGACAATTTGATTTTTTTCATTCATCTGGATACCCGTTGGAGTTACCATACCGATAATATCCCCTTTTATATTTTGAACCTTTCGATCGCGCGTCAGACAACCCAACAAAGAACCTTCTGTTGAAACAACTGTTCCGTTTAAAGAAATCAAACCCAGCAATTGACAATCATCTGCTATAGCCGTTCCAAAAGGGGCCACCCATCCCAAATTCTTTTCTTCCCCAGCAACACTTCCATCAGGTAAAACTTTACCCAAATCTTGCAAATCCGGCGACATAATCCGACCATTAGGATAGACAGATCCCACCTGACCGCACGCTTCTTTGATCACACGTCCTTCCGGCATCAATGCGCCCACAAATTTTTCTTTTGCAAAAACACTGCCGTCCGGATTAACGCAACCGATCATGGCACCTTTTGAATCTATCGCTTTACCCTCAGAATTAATGAAACCGACTATCTTACCGCCATCATCAATCACAAGCCCTTGACGCACAACCGATCCCAATTCTGTCCCTTGAATGTCCACCACGGCACGATCCAAAAGAACATGACCGATATGTTGTTGATACGTATCAAAAACTTTACCGTTTGAAATAACCGAACCATGAGATTGACAACCGCCCCCGATCACAACACCCGTCGGGATGACACCGCCGATTAATTTTCCTTTTTTTGTCACAGCCAAACCCATCGGACGCATATAGGCCAATGTTTGTTGCTTTTCATTTCTGACACCCAAAACAAATTTACCCGAAGATTGTGTCGGTACAATACCGCCCAAAATATCTCCGTTGAAATCCATAACCAATCCCCAGGGGGCCAAGAATGCCAAAGGTTTACCGTCCAAATCAAACACTTGTCCGTCCACCCGCGGATATCCGATGACTTTTGTTTTATTGGTATAATCCACCACCTGAATGGATTTTTGTTCTTCATCTACGGATACATGCCCGATCACTTGTCCGTCTTCCAAAACGGCTTCAACAATAGGAATCGCTTTACCCAAAATTTCCAAACGATCATTGACAATTGTTTTATCCCCCAGCAAACGCCCCACGACTTTGCCTTCAAAATCCAAAACTTCATGATTATCCGCTACCGTTCCTATTAATTTGTTTTGTAAATCAAGAGGTGCATATTTAGGTTCCACAATTGCAATGACATCATTTCCCTTTTTGATGGGCCCGTTCGGCGGTACCGGATAAGTCGTACCATCAATAATAACCTCGGGACCATTCGGCCCTTTTTCCACAGGAATAGGATCCTTATTATTAATAGGCATCACCACCTTGGGGACATCATCAGGCCGTTTGGATTTTTCTTCACATTTACAAATCACACACGGATTTGAATCCAAAACTTGGACAGTCACGGGAATTTTTGTCGTTTCAACCAAATTCACACGGGGATTATATTCCAGCCATTCAATTTGCAATGTATTTTTTAATTGGACCGGTTTTTCCGATTGCCAAGAAATAATGATCGTACATTCTTCGTTAACATCTAATAAATCTTTACCTTTTTCCATGCAGGAACCGGAAAGTGTCAATCCGTCTTTTTCTTCCTTTAATAATTTTTTGGATTGCAACTTAATACGCGCATTTTTTGCAGTCAAAGTTACTTCAAATTCTGTTTTTTTCCCAACCACAGAATCCACAGTCACAAAAGACGGATTCACCTCTAATCGGCCCTCTCCGGGTTTATACGTCACAGCTGAAACCGCATCATCGGGTGCTTTTTTCCACGGGTGTTCTGAAGTCAAAACATCCGGTGTTTCTGGCCTTTCTTGAAGCGTTGAATCCCGTGACGGCATTTGACAAAGCGCCAACAAAAACAGCAATAACAGAACCAACCCGATAATCAATAAAAGCAGATTACCGCGACGTTGAGACTGTTCAGAAAGACTTTGTTTGCTGTTTACCATTATCTAAACCCATCTATTGAATTCGAACCACTGAACATGAAAAACCACGTTTTCCGATCTTACGACACAAAGCATCGGCTGTTCCGACATCCTTCAGCATACCGGCGCGCAGACGGAATAATTCGATTACATCGCCATCGGCCGTCGCATCCACAGAATAATACGGTTCATACCCGGCCAACAGATCTTTGTTACCGGAATACAGTTTGTTCCACAGAGCTTCCAAATCGGAAATTTGTGTGCTGGTTCCAAATTCAACCGCAATGTTTTCCGTACCGACAACCGGAACAATCGCATTTTTGCTGACAGACATTAATGCATCTTGATTCGCCTGCATAATATTATCAGGAATTGCTTTCAAATTCGCAAAACCGTCGTTACCGCAACGATGTCCGCCATTGGCATCGTTACAATACGGTTGAACCGCATAAGCATTGTGCACGGAATCCGTCCAAACGGCGGGCACACCCAAACCTTGATTACTGACGGTTCCGCCCATCGGCATCATCGCCCGAGAACCACTGTAATCCGTGTATTCCAAACCCAATGCCGGATCACGACGCAGTTTGATACAAATCAGTTTTCTGCCATTACGCAAAACCAAATCACCGATTGCTTCCACAACGATCAAACGGCTGTTGGGTCCCCGTGTACGATATCCCACAGGCACTTCCACATCTTGTTGTAATAAAGAAACGACCGGACGTTGCGTCATTGTCAGCGCTTTTGGTCCCAAATCAATATAAGTGAAAATATTGTCGCGCCAGATATTATCCGGTGCAATATCCACGTCTTCGGGATTTGGTAAAAACATATCCAAATCAAAACGAATGCTTTCCGGATCCATCGGGATTGTCTTCAACCAATCTTGCGGTTCACCCGTCAAAGGTCCGTTTGCCGTCATCCCGCCCATCCCGGAAGCTTTAGCAGCACCTGTTAAAGGCGTAGCTGCCATTGAACTGGCACCATTATTATCAACCATTTGACCACCCGCAGAAACAGGCGTCCAACGGGGCCCCACCAATACATCCACAACAGATTGAGTAATTTTATCTGTGTTAAACGTCTCGCTGCGCAAATAGAAAACATATCGATTCCCCGAACGACCAAAAATAATCATATTACTGTCCACACCGATATAGTTCGGATCAGCATAAAGCAACAATGAATTCGGGGCCACAATTTCACCACCAAATGATTCGGGGGATCCGATATGCACTTTTTCAATCAATTCCCATGAAGGTAAATTAATCAAGGTCATCATTCCTTCACGCAAACGCAACGGTAAAACCGTATCCGGCATCCAATTATAGCGTGAATATCCCGGTTTCGTCTGTCCTTCCCCCAAGTGTTCCATCGGATTATTCCATGCTTTTTGTTGCATACCCAAAGTATGAACATAACTGAGATCCACTTGATCAAATGCACCCGCGGATTGCGCCATCGCATCCATCGCCATAGCCGTATTTGCATCTGCCGGCGTTTGAACTTGAGCCAAAACAGGAAATACAAAAATAAGAACCAAAAGGCCTGAAATAATTTTTTTGATTTGATGCATTTTCTTCCTCCAAAAATTTCTTTTTCTTATCCTAGACTAAAATGAAACAAAAGTCCATCATTTTTTATTGCACCTCCGAACCATAGGTAATCACACGAAAACCCAATGGGTTTTTTAATCGATCCTGCCAGGTTGTCCGAAAAGCTTGCTTCATTAACGGGTCAAATTGGACGGTCACATCCACCACCAATTTAATTTCCGTCGGCTCTCGTGAATTTTGGCGCATTTCCCTTAATCGTACATTCACCCGCCAAACAAAGGGACTGCCCAATTGAATCGCACTGGTAATAAACGCTTCCATCGTTAAACCGTCGTCTTTTACTTCTTCCAAAAGAGGGGAACTGTTTTTCCAAAATTGGTCATATACGTCAGCCGAACTCATTAAAGCCACAATACCGTCCGGCCCCCAACGGTCTTCAACTTCTTGAACATCATGACCGACCTCATAGTGAGCCAAAACATATTGACGCACCAATGCCTCTATAACAGCCGTCGATTGCAGCTCCTCCGTTGTGACTGGCGTAATGTCAATCACTTGCTGATTTTTATCCAAAATATTCAGGTAAAACGGTTGTATCCGAACCAAGGGATACAAGGCACCGATTGCGGAAAATAAAATAACATTCGCGACAAAAGCCAAAACAGCCACAGCAGAAAACGCCCGAGATATCCAAAGATAGCGCTCCGCCTTTAACATTTCTTGCGAAGAAAGTGTTTCTTTTTCCGACATATCCCTTCCGCTTCCTAAATTTTAACCTATCCAGTCCGGCAATTGAGGGGCTTTTTTCAATTCCAAACAGGCGCAGGGTGATTTTTTCAATTCGGAATATTCACGACCAACCCCGACCGGTTCAAATTCAAAGATACTCCCGCAAGCCGCAACGAGTAATGCCCCCAAAATCAAGAATAAACATAAGATCTTTTTCATCTTAACCTCCTTAGATGTTCACTAGCATAGCACAGAAAAATAAAAATAGCCAACTTTTTTTTAATTATCGGAAACTTTTTTTGAGTCAATATCTTCATCAATATAATTAATATAAAATCCATAGGGATTAACAGGTTCGCGAAAAAAGCTTTTGTACACATCATTATACCTGAATCCGACAACCATTTTATACACTTTCGATTCAAATTGTCCGGATGCGGCAATTTTATTGATCTGCATGGTTATACTGTATTGATTGGCACCCGAATTAGGGGTTATATTTAAAATATTAACTGTTTCAATATCGCCGTTTTTTTTACGGATTCTTTCTTCCAAATCATTTCCGACTACTTTTTCATGAATACGACGCGTTGATATGCGTCTGAGCGGACTGGACCATCCCCAACGGCGCATCATTTCTGTTTGATCGGAAATGAACGAATAGCGCAATTCCAAATAATATCTGACCATCATTTCTTCAATCAATTTGCGATCCGAATCTCGATCATAATAGTTTAAACCTTTATCGAAAGGCGATGTGATGGCCAAATTTTTCCCTTTCATCGGCGAAGACACAAACTGAGAAAGTACATGTAATCCGCGCCCTTCGCCGTCTCTATATGTTTGATAAGAAAGGGTCAGCGCAAACAAAAGCGCCAAAGACAACATAACAAGGGCTGCCCCCAAACTCAGCCAAGCATAAAGACGCACCCTTTTCAGTTCCATAAAATTAATCCTTTAAAAAACAGAACATTTCGACATTTCAGGCAACACATTTTTTACTTGATAATCGTAAACCGAATCTACCTGATTTTGAGATTCGCGAATGATCTTTTCCGTTGCTTGAGCCTCACGAATTCTTTGATCAATTTCTATCGCATTTGTTTCGGTCAAATAGACCAAAGCATTACTGTCTTTTTCCAACGCTGCAACGATAAGCTTTTGTTGCATTACGGGCGACATTTGACTGATCTGAACAATCCCGTCAGATTGTTCCAAAGCCTGTTGAGCGGCATCAGATAACCGCGCTCTTTTTCTTTCTAAGGCCATCAAACGTTTTTGTTCAAGTTCAGGATGTTCCGAATCTTGTTTTTCCAATAAATCGATATATTTCTTGGCTTCAACAATGGCGTCTTTTTTGGCTTCCTTCAACTGTTTTTGGATTTTCAGATAATGACTTTTTTTGGATAAATCCAAATCCATCGCATCAACACCCACTTTGGCCAATCTTTTGGCAAAATCTTGTTGCATATCATCCACAGTTTTATCCACAGAGAAGGAACCTTTTGTCACAGAATCCATTGCCAAACGCATATCGTATTCTTGTTCCATATTTTCGCTGAAAGTCGTGGCGTGGTCGTTCCAAGAATCGAATGAGGCCCCCGGAACCGTTGAGCCCCACTTTTTGGGATCCGCAGAAACATCTTTCATAATTCCTTGCGTAATTTCCATATTTCTTTGACGTTCCTGTAACCGATCGTTTCTAGATTTCAAAAAATTCTTTTTCGATTGATCTTTTGGTTCATTTTGGCGTTTATTTTCATAAGAATCCACCATTTTTCCCCACACTTTTCCCGCTTCTTGGAAAATACCTTCCAAACCCTTGGCATGACAAGTCGACATAGCTTCTATTTGTCGTTCTAAGACTTCCTTTTGTTTTGTCATATCCATTGATGTTTTCAAAACATTGACCAAATCAGGCATTTCATGTATCAGGTTGTGAATTTCCAAGGCCTTTTTCAAATCCTGATTCGATGCATCCAAATAGTGCGTTAACGATATTGTTTTCGGGGGTAATCTTTTGGATGAAGAAAATGAAAGAGCCCCTTGGGATGATGTTGCAACCAATCCCACCATCAACATCACGCAAAATAAAGATCCGTACTTCGTCATTTCTTTTTCCCCCTTATCTGATGTATCCGTTACAAATCATCTTTAAATCAGGTGCCGCGGTCACAAGCTTGGCATCCACACTGCTCAATTCCAATGTTTGAGCGCGCACACGCACACGAGCTGCAACGACTTGTTTTTTTAAAGCCAGTAATTGATCCAACAATAACCGTTTGGATGCCACTGTTCCCATCGCCTGAGCATAGTTCGCATACCTGTCTTCCACAGACGTTGCGATATTTTTAATGTTTTTGTACAAACGTTTCATATTTAATGCGTCTGTTAAAGCTTGAATGGAACGGCGTTGTGCCTGATATTGCGAATACCAAGCGCGTGCATTTAATTCATTTAAGGATGCTTGGTTCACAATACAACCGTCCAAACGATCCTGTGCCAAACTCGGCACACATTCGGTTCCCACCGTTATTCCATCGCGATAAAGATTGTCTTCCACGGAAATTTCATTCATAACAGCCGCAAATTGTAAATCTGCCACCCCCGTTTGCATTTCGCCGGCCGTATAAGCCCCGCCCGCACCGGTATCATCTTTCCATACCAATTGGGCCACCAATTCCGTATCATCGCCCAAAAAGTATTTAATGGCCGTTGATAACAGACGTGAAGCGGCCGAACTGATATCAAAGGTATAACCGAATATCGGCGTATGATAATGCGAACCGGCCGCACCGGGAACAACCGCGTTACATTTGGCACCACCGGAACCTTTGGCGGCAGAACCGGCACCACGGGCACTTCCTGTTGCCGCACCGGCCGCTTCTGTCCCACTGGTAAACGCGCTGCCGTTCACCACGCTACGTACGGCATTGGTGACAGGTTGTGTGACCTTTCCCGTCACATCTTTCATCCCCTGAAAAACACCTGCTCCCGGGGCGCCGAGAACATCGATTGCTACCTGTTTCGCACCGGCCGTTACCGTCGCCGTTCCGGCGGCCGTCATTATTTTTTGGGCTGTCGCCTGATCTTTGGCATCCCCCAAAGTTATAGGAGCATAAGCCATGATTGCGCATAAAACGGTACCACACAATATAGAACTTTTTTTCATTTGAACCTCCTATTCTTCCGCGGGTTTTTCACTGGGCATCATTTCAACGGGTTGTTGCAACATAAAGTTGAGGGCATCCGCTTCCATCATTTCAATTTGCAACGCCAAATCCGCCACCGTAATTTTTAACATTTCATCCAAGGTTTGTCCGTCAACAGCAATTTCGGCAATTTCGTTATCTTTACTCACCGGTGCCCGGGCGGCAGCCGCCAAATCGGTGATTGCCCGGCGTTGGACATTGTACCCCAATTCGATGTGACGCTCTGTGATTTTTTGGGCATAAGCTTGACGTTGAGATAAGATTTTATCTTGATACTTTTGTGTGTTGTATTTACCTTTATCCGCAAAAAACGTATCAATCACCGCCATACAGGTTTGTTTTTGGCGGACCTGTCTGAAGCCCAAACTTTCACAGGTTTCACGGGCATTCCCTTCCCCTTTCGGGGCGGATAAATTTCTTTGTAAAACAGAATATTTGGATAAATCCGTTTGATCCAAAATATTGCGTTTGACATAGGAATAAACATCATTTTGTAAATCGGTCGGTTCGGCCATACCGGTCGGAATTGTATCCCATCCGGCCGTGCCGTCCGCATTTTCATTAATTTGTTCTTGGATAGCAATCAATTCGGCTTTTGCGGCACCATCACCCGTTAAGGCAATAATCCCTTGCACAATTCCCGTGACCGCGCGCCCCAAATCAATGGAATACGTCGGTCCCCAGTTTTTAATTTTATATGGAAAATCAACCGGTGTTGCCCCCGCAAAACGGATCAGCCCCACAGAAAGCCCCAACAATGTCACCGCAGAAAAAACTAATTTTAAACGCATCCTTTTCCCCCTTTTATTCAATCATTTTTGTTTGTTCGGATTCATGTACACCGTTTAAAGCATTCATTTCCAAATCGCGGGCATACAACGCATTGATATCATTTTGTTGAATGTGTGTGTGCAAAGTTATTTCCGAATTAGCACCCCACGCATTCATGGGTGTTTTTTGTTGATTAAAATTATTCAGCAAAGTTTCAAATTCACCCTGTAAAGTTTTTTGCCCGACGGCTTTATCATCTTTGGCGGCCGCCAATACCTTATCCCCGCTGGCGGCAGCCAATGCGATTGATGTCAGCAACCATGTATTTTGACGTTCCAAAACACAATCATCTTGGCAACCGTCCGTGTAAAACAAATATGTTTCAGCCGCTTGGCGCACACCTTCAAACGGGGTCGCATCGCTTTGGATTTGGTTAATCACAATATCCGGCGCTACCGCCGCCGCATCTTGGCCGTTTAAAGAAGTATCTTCGCCCAAATCTTCGGCTTCCGTATCGCCATCTTTATGCAGGTGGGATTCCAGTTCCGCTATCGCATTTTGGGCATCAACGGAACGGCGTTGTTGATGTCTTACGGCCGCCCAATCCAAAGCGGTTGCCGCCGTCAAACCCGGATCCACCCAAAAACTGACCAAAACCCCGACAGGTGTCATATCCATACACACCGGACATCCGGGATAAGTCGGGACAGGATCACAACACGGTATTGTATGAATGGATGGGAAAGGCACAATAATTCCGGTCCCGCCATAACCGGCGCTCACACCCGTTGAAAACAATAAAGTCATCATTGATAAAGAGAATAAAATTTTTCGATTCATCTGTATCTCCTTTTCATTATTTCAGCACCGGCGGCGCATTCTTTAAAGCCCGAGCCGCCTCAATCGACAACAAATTCCCTTGCAATGCATTTGCCAGATTAATCCGTTGTGCCAATTCCAAATTCATTAATGTTTGAACGCGCATCGCCATCCCTGTACTTTGGATTGTACCGGGCAATTCGTGCAAAGTCGGATTGGGGTTTTCCGTTTGGGCGGCCGCCATCGTGACACCGCTCTGATTACTGGCATCTTGGGTCAATCCCATTGATGTATTTGCCGCCTGACCACCGATGTTCAAAGAAGATTGATAGGTTGTTTCCAACCCCAATTCAGCCCGCGCAATACCTGCCGTTGACATATTTTGATAGTTGGCCGCCTGCATATCACTGATTCGAATTTCACCTTCTTGGGTCAGATCGGTATCCAATGCCGCCTCATCCCCATCATAGGTCAAACGTGTTAAACCGGACATGACTTGCCGTTGGCCCAAAGCCAAACTGGATATATCCTGTAATCCCAAAACTTCAATTCCCACATTTGTCAGTGCTTGAGTTTCAAAAGGATAAGCGCCATCTTCCGTCAAACCATCCATCGGTACAGGCATATCGTTTTCATTATCTTGGGCCGCCATGTGATAGGCTTCAGCCGGCTCAGGTCTCCATTTATCCGTCACTCTGCGCATTTCATTATAAATCAACGCCTCGAATGCCAATTGGGCAGGATCCATATTTACACCGATTACTTGAAAAAAGTCGGTGCAAAAATAACTGATTAACCCGCTGGCGGCACCTAAGCCGATACCAACCCAGCCCATGCCTGTTTGGGAAATAGCCATGCTCCGCCCCGGTATTGCCAACATCCCCGCAATCAAAGCTGAGGCTGCCACATTTTTAAAACGAGATTGAAAATTCATACTTCCCTCCCTTACATTAACTGTCATCATCCGAATCATCGCCACTATCTGATTCGTCATTATTTTCGTTGGCCAGCGTATCCAAATGGCTGAGCGTTACAGCACCTTTCAATCCCAGCTGAACCCCGGATAAAGTCACTTGGCGTATCATTTCAAAATACGGATAACGTTCCGAATCGTTCAATACCGACATTGCACCCAATGTACCGGTTGTTGTCGGTGCAACCTCGGCCAGACGTGATACACGATCGTAGAAACGGGACGAAATCACGTTGGAACCTTCCGCAATAATCGTGGCACTTAAAGCATACTGTTGCAACAATTGATTACGCCGATTTTGAATTTTGACACGATCTGATATCACGGACGTATCAAAGCGGTTTGTTTCCATTAACGTAATATCCACCGGATTATTTTGCAATAAATAGGCCAATCCGTTGGCAGCGCAAGCCAAATTGGTTCCGTCCAAAGCTGTATCAGGGACAATTTCGCTGTCTTGTGGGGCCCCTTGGGAATCTTCCAATTCTTGGGCTGAAATAATGACCTCACGTGTGGCATCTTCTTGCTTACGACCTTCCACAGCTTGTAAAATCACCAAAGCATATTGCATGGCGTTTTGTACGTTCGCGGTGTCCAAAGGTTTGGCCTGTTCGGCTGTTGCTTCTGATTCGGCTTTTGCCTGTTCAGCCTGTTGTTCATGTGCCGCCCCTGTCGTTTCGGAAGGTCTGGAACTCATTGCTTTTTGGGTATCGCCTTGCGCCTTAAAACCGGCCACATTTCCATTGCCATCAACCTGAATATCATAACCCGAAGCTTTCAAATCTGCCGTGCTTAATCCATCCGGCAAAGCTTCACCTTGCTTAATGATATACGTCTCATTGCCGGTTTTATAAGTCAGGTATTGCTGTCCATTTGCTTCCGATAAAGTCGTTGTCGACAGTCTGGTCCCCATACTGTCATACCGTTGAACAACCGTTTGTTGTATTCCGCCCACATTTTGTGACCCAACGGCAATTTGATGTCCGTCATTAAAGGTGGTCGTTTTCCAATCAATTCCGTCCGGAGTTCGTTGAAAGGAATTTCCCGCAACCGTATAGGTATCTTTCACCTGAATATAGGAACCTTCTTTCACTTCCTGGAAAACATAAGTTTTTCCGTCGGCACCCTGGCCGGTAATCGTTTTCAAACCATATGAATTCGTGGCCAACCGACTCGCCGAAGGATCATAATTCACGCTAAAATTATCAGGAACCTTCCCCACAATAGAATCGACGCCATCTTGATGGAAGGTGCCATCCGAATTAAAGTAAGAATTGCGTCCCGTCGCTTGAATAATTCGACCGGATTGGCCTGTCTGAAAGACTGTGGTTGACCCGTCCGAATAGCCCAATGTTACGGTGTTATCATCTACAGCAACAACTGTTCCGGTTTGACCCGCATGACCCACATCCGCACCAGGTACCCAATCGCCTTTTTGATAAACCTGACTGGCAGATGTCCGCGAACCAAACAAAGACCAGCGGCCATCGTCAAATCCGCCTTTCACGTTTGTTGTCGGGGACACACCGTTCACATCCCAAGAAGTCAGTGTCGGATCCGATGTCGGCGTATCCCAAGAATAGGTTTGCTTTGGTATTTGTGATGTTGGCACCACTTGGGAAACATTGCCAACGTTCAATGAAGAATTGGGATCAACTTCGGTAAAAATATTTCTGCCACCCGTTTGACTTGTTTGATAAGAATATGTTTTACCATTGCTGGCTGTAAACAATTTAGTCGTCGGGTCCTGTGTATAAGTTTCCCCAAAATCATCCGTAAAGGTCAACCGGCCATTCTTATCAGACCACGTTCCGCTGCTTGCATATTTACCCGTATCAGGATTGTAGCCATTGTAAGTTCCATCATTGCCAACATACGCCGATGCATTTCCGCGAGAAGCTAACACACCATTTCCATCTATGGTTATGTCTGTTCCTTCCGGAATAGAGGCAGATGTTACAGCAGAACCGGCGGGGACAGAATCCGAATTATCAAACCGCAAAAAAGATTCCCTTTGAACTTTCGCATCAAGCGTATCAAATTGATTTCCCGCTCCATATCCGGCCGACAGATATTCCATATTCGTTTGCGTTCCGGCATTAGGATCCAATTTTGTAAACACATTCTGACCGGTGCTTTGGTTATATTGGTATGAATAGCTATTGCCATTATTGACAAATGTGTCAGTTGCCGAATTGTATGTATAGGTTTCACCAGCCAAGTCCGTAAAATTAGATGTACCCTGGTTTCCACTCCATGCCCCGCTGGATGCCAATGTATTATTTTGGGGGTTGTATATATAATAATCACTGCCATCAACCACCCCCAGAGTGCCGCCTTCAGACATAATATTTACCGAAGAAGAACTGCCGGTTGAAGCCGTTGTAGGTGTAACCTGAGATATCACCGACGGATTTTGGCTGGAAGTTACCACGGTTGTATTCGTATTTGCAGTCAACGAACTTCCGCCTGACCAACCAAGTTTTTCTCCCGCATTTGTCAACTCATAGGTTGTAGAAGAATAATCACCACCCCTTCCATAGCTGGATGCGGTAAGTTCCCTTGCAATAACAGTTCCGCTGGCATCTTTAATTTCCGTAACAGATTGCACACCTCTCTGAGAAGTACTTCCTCTGGTCAACCCATTCGGCAATTGCGATGCACCAAACACCATTCCAGATTTAACAAAAATCCCGCCCGCCAATGCGGTGCCAAGCAAACAAAAGCTCAAGAATTTTTTCATAAAATCCCCCTTCTGAAAAATATTTGGGTTCAGTTTAGATTTAAAAATCGCCAATGTCAAGTGGTTTTTTGCAAAAAAGCGTTTTATCAGCATAAAAAATCCCCCGCATCAAACGGGGGATTTTAATTTTTTTGTCATTAACCGATCAACCGGTTCCACCAACCACCCTTTTTGGGCTTTTCTTCGGCGATTTTTTCTGCTTCAACAGGCTTGGTTGGTTCGGATGCAGGCGCATTTTCCGATTTCACATCAGACAAGTTAGCGCTTTCCACCACCTTAAAGTTTTCTTCGGTTTTGTTTTTGTCACCGCGATGACGCCGTTTACGACGTCCGTGACGCCCGGATTCTTCACCTTCCTTGGGTTGTTCGGGAATTTCCACGGGTTCCATTTTGAATTTGGGCATTTGCGGCGGCGGCACAACCACTTTTACCTTATCCGAACGAATGTATTCCAACTTGTAATCGTCGGGGCGCACAAAGGATGTGTCCGCTTGAACCTGAATTTTAACACCATATTGCCCTTCCAAATCCGCCAAATAGGTACGTTTTTGGTTCAAAATATAGGCAGCAACTTCCGGCGGAACAGACAAAATTAAAGTCGTCTTACCAAAACGAACGGCCGCATCTTCCAACAAGCGGATATCGTGCGTTGCACAAGATTCCGTGGAACGCATCACACCTTTACCGTGACAGCACGGACACGGATGATAGCTGGATTCCAAAAAGCTGGAATGCAATCTTTGGCGCGACATTTCCATCAAACCGAAACCGGACATGCGTCCCACTTGAATACGGGCCCTATCCTTACGGAGAGCTTCCTTTAAGCGACGTTCCACCGCAGCGTTGTTTTTGGGCTCATCCATATCAATAAAATCAATCACAATCAAACCCGCCATATCACGCAAGCGCAATTGACGCGCCAATTCATCACAGGTTTCCAAATTGGTACGAACAGCTGTTTCTTCAATATTGTGTTCACGTGTGGCACGACCGGAGTTGACATCAACGGCCACCAATGCTTCCGTTTGGTCAATCACCAAATAGCCACCCGAAGGCAGTTGTACAACGTTATTGTGAATCGCTTCCAATTGGGGTTCCACTTGATATTCTTGAAACAAAGGTTTTTTACCTTTATATTGCTTGACTTTTTTAACCTGAGTCGGCATCAACAACTTCACAAAATCACGCGTCGATTTAAAAACACCGGTTCCGTCAATCAAAATTTCTTCGACATCCGGCGTAAAGACATCCCGCAAAGAACGTTTGATAATGTCACCTTCTTGATGGATTAACTTCGGTGCAATAGATTTCAATGTCAGTTCACGGATGTTGTTCCACGTTTTCATTAAATAATCCACGTCCCGTTTGATTTCTGTTTTCGTTTTACCCAAACCGGCCGTACGAATAATAACGCTCATCCCATCGGGAATGGAAAGTTTATCCAAAATGGAACGCAATGCCTTACGATCTTTTTGACCGGAAATTTTGCGTGAAATACCCGAACCGTGACTGTTATTAGGCATTAAAACAGAGCATCGGCCGGCCAATGATAAGTATGTTGTCATTGCGGCACCTTTGTTGCCGCGTTCCTCTTTAACGGCCTGAATCAACATAACCTGCCCCGGATGAATGACTTCTTGAATTTTATATTTTTTCAAAAAATGGGGGCGATGACGCAGAGTTTCTTCGGCCTCGTGCACCAATTCAACATCCGAAGCTTGTTTTTCGGATTGCTGAACATTTTCATTTTCTTCATTCTTATTAGCTTCGGCAATTTGCTTTTTCAACTCTTCACGATCAGCCACCGGAATTTGGTAGTAATCCGGGTTGATTTCGCCAAAAGCCAAAAAACCATGGCGATTACCGCCGTATTCCACAAAGCAGGCCTGTAAAGACGGTTCGACACGAACCACTTTGGCTAAATAAATATTTCCTTTGATTTGTTTTTTATTTTGAGTATCGACATCCAGTTCTTCTACACGTCCATTCTCCAACACGACCACGCGTGTTTCTTCGGGATGCAAGGCATCAATAAGCATTTTTTTCGACATAAATAATTCTCCAGTTTAAATAAGGGCTTCATAACCCATTTTTGTTTCATCATCAACGAACAACACCCGACCCATGTCAGTGTAAAGAAAATATAAAAATATGTGCTGTTAAAGTTCATTTTATATTGTCCTGTTCGTTAAAAAAATAATTTTGGGCAATTTTTTAATTGCACTTTTTATTATAACAGGTTATAAGTAAATTAGCAAGATAATTTTTTAAAGGAAAGATTTTTTTTTTGAGATGCGTTTACTGAAAGGTTTGTTATTTTTATGGTTCTGCCTGACGGGTACGTTTTGTTTAGCCCAGACTGTTCAGGATATCCGTTTGTCAGGCACACCGGCAGACGGCGTTCGCTTTGTGGCTGAACTGGATAAAGAGGCAGATGTTTCGTTATCAAAGTTAAATAACCCGCCCCGTTTAGTCATCGATTTTAAAGGAACGCGTTTCGACAACCAGTTGTTGCAAAAAAAATGGCCGGCAGTCGGCTTTGTGCACACTTGTCGCACCGGAACACCCAAGCCGCAAACAGCTCGCGTCGTTTTAGATTTTCCCGAAAATTGCCAATGGCAAGAAAAACATTTTTCTTTACCGCCGCAAAGTGCCAAAAATTGGCGTTTTGTGGTTGATTTAAATCGAACAAAAACCAAAACAACAACCAACGCTACCCCTTCAACAAAAGCTGAAACCAATAAACAAAAAATCATCGTGCTGGACCCGGGGCATGGAGGACAAGATCCCGGGGCTGTTTCCAGAACGGGACGTTATGAAAAAGATTTGGTTTTAATGATGGCAAAAGAAACAAAAAAATTATTAGAAAAAGCCGGATATAAAGTGGTTTTGACACGCAGTAAAGATATTTTTATTCCTTTGCGCGGTCGTATCAAAAAAGCCCATGAAGCAAACGGAGATTTGTTTATCTCCATTCATGCAGATCGCGCTAAAAATTCGTCGGCTAAAGGGCTTTCTATTTACACGATTTCGGAAAAAGCCTCGGATAAGGAAGCTGCCGCATTGGCCGAACGCGAAAATAAAGCCGATATTTTATACGGCATGGATTTGGCCGAGTATCAGCAGGAAGTCAGTGATATTTTGATTGATTTAGCCAAAACAGATGCCATGAATAAATCATCCCAATATGCGGATAATGTGGTTGATGAAATGAAAAAGAAAATCCGTTTGGTTCCTAATGCCCATCGTTTTGCCGGTTTTGTTGTGCTTAAATCCCCCAATATTCCATCTGTTTTACTGGAAATGGGATATTTATCCAATCGCGAAGAAGAAAAACAAATGTGGCAAAAATCTTATCGTAATAAATTGTCCCAAGCTTTGGTCAACGCCGTTAATCAATTTTTCAAAGAAAATCCTTGATCACTTAACTCTTTCACATTTCCAGTTCAATATTTTCATGGCCAATTTTTTGATTATCGTTTTATTTGAACGGTGCCGCCTTGTCAAATGAGTCACCGGTGCAATCCCCGGTGTAATCCCGTTGATCCACGTATCCAAAAAAACTTCCGGTGCAACTTCGACCGAATTCTTTTTATTCAAATCCTCTGCTTGAGTTTTAATCATCTTTTTCCTTTTTCTTTTTATTATAGCACAAATTTCTATTTTGTCTTGAAAAATTATTCATTCAAGTTGCTTTTTTATAAAAATATGCTATAATAAAGGCGTTATCGCAAGATAACTATGATGCTAAACGGTCAGTGGCATAGATGTTGTGGACTCGGGGGCAGTACCCGACGCCTCCACCATTTTTAAGGGGGCGAAACAGCTTCGACACGCATAG
>CAMZEQ010000003.1 GCA_947305835.1 uncultured Alphaproteobacteria bacterium
GTCGGGATGGATGGTCATGCACATGATACTGTCGGGAAAAATAAATTACCCGCTCGATGTGCCTTGGTTATGGGTGCCGAAGACGGCATGCGAGATTTAACCAAAAAATCATGTGACATGTTGGTCAAACTGCCCATGAACCCGGCCATAGAATCGTTGAATGTTTCCATTGCAACCGCAGTGGCCATGTACGAATGGATGCGTTAAATAAAAGCCAATTTTTGGGCTTTGTCCTGAATTGATTTACGCACTTTTTCCAAAGCTTTTGTTTCGATTTGGCGCACGCGCTCACGACTGATGTTCAATTCGGCCCCCAGATCTTCCAAAGTGGTTGCATGTTCGGCCAAATACCGGCAACCCAAGATACGTTTTTCGCGTTCGGAAAGCTCATCCAAAGCCTCGGCCAACAATTTCTTTTTCAAATCCAATTCCTGATTGTTACCGATTTTTTGTTCAATTGTTTCGTCGCTGTCGGTCAGCATTTCCTGAAAGCTGGTTCCCGAATCGGTGGCCAAAGGTGCATTCAAAGACGAATCACCGGACAGGCGTTGTTCCATTTCCATCACATCTTGTTTGGATACATTCAAAGTTTTGGAAATATATTCAGCCGTTTCATCATTCATGGCCGTATCGCCATACAGGCCCAAACGTGATTTAATTTTGTGCAGATTATAAAACAGCCTTTTTTGTGTGGCCACAGTTCCGATTTTAACCAAAGACCAAGATTTTAAAATGAATTCAGATACAGCAGCCTTAATCCACCAAATCGCATACGTTGCCAAGCGAAAACCTTTATCCGGATCGAATTTTTTGATGGCCTGCATCAAACCGATATTGGCCTCACTGATCAGATCCGCCAAAGCCAACCCGTAATGACGAAAAGAAATCGCCACTTTTGCCGCCAAACGCAAATGAGATGTTGTCAAACGGTGCGCCGCTTGCACATCACCGGTTTCATGAAAGCGTTTTGCCAACATGTATTCTTCTTCGGCCTTCAACATCGGAAATTTGTTGATTTCGGCCAAATATCGGGGCAATCCCCCCTGCGCATAAAGTAAAGAAAGTGCATTTGTATTTGTCATTTTATATCCTTTTTTTAAAGCAATATAAGTTTGATTTCCCTTTATCAAGCAAAAACCAAACACTTGTCTTTCGAACTAAGCCTATTCATTGTAGCGCAAAGTTTATTCAAAGTCAAGCGAAAAAACAAACAGATTAAATGTAAAAATAACCCGCGCTTTGGGGCGCGGGCTAACATCAAATTACGATGAAGGCGGATCGCAAATACCGGTGTCATCATCACACCAAACTTCACCCACATTGCATCTGTCTTTGCAACAACCGTTTTCGCATTTTTCCCCATTTGCTTCGTTGCAATCGCTATCGGCCTTACATTCATTTTTTCCTTCCGGACAGGCGCAACATTCATTCTTACATACTTGGGGCTCCGAGCAGGTTTGACCACCTGCGCCACAGTAAGTTTTACCTTCTTCACATTTATCCTTACAACAACCGCCATCACATTTTTGGGATGAATCTTGGCACGGATTATCCTTATCGCACTCCATAACGGGGTGACATTCAACACTTGCGAAATCTTGGCGATATCTTTCACCGATGTTAAGCGTTTGCAGTGAATCGTCAGGACCCGCTTCCCCACCTTCACTACTTGACGTACATGCACATTCATTGCCAACATGACACTTCACACAGCCCAAATTGGCCTCACAAACTGCCTTTTTCGCCGCCATCGGGTCCTTCGGATCAAAAGCCTTCAACACCTTATCTTCCTCCCTCCGCACTTCAACATCTTTCCCATCGGCATCTTTTTCTAAATGGCATACTTGCAAACATGTCACGACTTTGCCTTTATATTCTTTACTGTTTGCGTTATATGCCGTGTAACCGCAACATTGATTTGCCGGATTACATTTTTCATATCCGTCCGTTTTCTCTCCCCCGCCCGGACATGTTATATCGTATCCGAAATCGGCGCCGGATTCGCAACACACCCCTCTTTGTTGGCCGAAAAGCTTTTCTCCCGTCAAATGACAATCAGCTTCCGGTTTACAACATTTTGTTTGATTGTTCCCATAGTCCGTCAGGTTCCGTTCTCCGGTTTCCATATTCCATAAAACACCGCAAAATTTTGAATCTTGCGGTTTTTCGCAATCACATTCGGCATCCATACTTCCTTCTTCCGAATTTTCCGATGAACTACTGCTGCTGCCGGATGTCTCCGAAGCACTTTGTGCCCAGCTTGTCCCCGCTACCGTCAACATCAACAAAAAAATAAATGATTTAAACAGCACCTCTACCTCCCTTACTTTCTGATGCAGCTTCTCGGGCTGCTTCTGTTAAATCCGATTTTGTATCCGGCGTACACGAATTTTTCCAATGTGCACACCAATCCCCACAATTTCTCTCACAAGGATTACAATAAATACGCCCGGATATATGACCATCACCGCAATCAAACAGTGTTACACTGGTACATCCCATACTCTTGGGCACACAAAGATTTGTAGCACGATGACAACATCCCGTACAACAATCACTGTCCGTGGTACATGATATACTGGCACAACAATGATCCTGATTACACATTCCTTTTGATCCGCAATCCGCATCCGTTTCACACTTTGTGCACGGTTTCGGGCATTGCACCATACATGTTTTGGTTTCATTACCCTGGTCATCTTCGGTGGTACAACAACTAAAGCCTTCCTTACATGTTACTTCACCACATTTCGTTTTTTCTTTTTTCTTACATATCCCCATGCTACTGCCCTCTTCGATGGGCACACAGACAGATTCGTCGTCGCAACATGTTTGCGGGTTATTCGGATTACATCCGTCCACCGTACAACTGTTCCCCTGTTTAATGGTGATAGGGGTACATACACCGTTCACACATCTTTCCTTATCCCCACAAGGAACTTCACACGGCTTTTGGGAACAACATCCGTCCACACATTTTTGGGCACCCGAACAATCTTCATCGGTTTCACATCCGCCGGAGCCGACAAAGGTACATTCACCGTTGGAACAAGCCCCCTTTTGACACGTGCCGTTATCGGGGCATTCAAAATCAAAATTGCACTTTATCTTCTTCTGTTTGCAGGTCCCGTCTTTACATGTCAACCCATCCGCGCAACAATACGGGGCATGTGCGCAAGAATCCCCTTCATTTAAAAATACAGCACAACTGCGGCATTTCCCCCCATAACAACGATACGGCGGTTCACACATACAATCATCCTTACATTGTTCATTCAATTTTTTTTGCTGGTCCACACTATTATCAATCACACATTTTTTTTGCACAGCATCATATTTATAACAAGTGTTACATTTAATTTTGGGTTGGTTTTTTTTCTTTTCGCAAATCTTTTGATTGTTGAATTGGAATAAATTTTGGATTTCTTCGTTATCCGGAAACGCCAATGAAAGTGCCTGCCACCTTTTACACGCAGGGCATAAATCCAAACATTGTTCATCATCCGGCCTGCAGAATTTATCACAAGAACAAGTGCTATTTAACTTTTCATCCAAGCAATTAACAAAATCGGAACCGGAGTCCTTAAGTCCACCACACGATTTAACACGATCAATGATTTCCGGTTGTACATCCAAACACTTTTCCACCAATGAACATGCAGATACACATGAATTGCTTTTACATTCGCAATTTTCCACACAATAATCGCCCGCATCTTTCACATGGAAAACCTCCGGTTTCGTTTGACAACGATTGTTGGCGCATTCTTCACAAAAAGTACATTCCAACTCGTCTTCACAGGCTTTCGTACAAACACCCGCAAAACAGACCAAATCATCGGCGCATTCACAATTTGACACACATTCTTCACCCGATTTTTTTGCTTTATAAACAGTCAAATCCCATTTACAGCTCTTTCCGCCTTTTTCGTCGGATGTACAAATTTCACAATCTTCACAGGGCGGATCACAATCTGCTTGCGAACATGTGCCGTTTTCACATTCCAATCCGGCCGCACATTCGCAATCCATGGTGCAACTTTCCCCCAAAGCTTTAGAATGATAGATTTCATTCCATACGCATTCCTTAACCCCTGCAATTTCCGAATCCACACAATCCTGGCATTCCTTACATTCTGGGTCACAAGTGGTTTGCGCACCGCATTTTCCCGTTTCTTTATCGCATTTACCGGTAATACATTCGCAATCTTTTTCACATTCTTCATCCTTGGACTTTTTATGATAGACCGCCTGATCCCATTGACAGACTTTTAATTCAGAATCTTCATCAGCATCAACGTCGCATTTTTCACAATCAACACAATCAGATATGGTATCACACGGTTTTTTACATATCTTATCTTTTGTACAAACCAACCCTTTTTGGCAGGGGCAAACGCTGCAATCACCGTTTTGGCCAATCTCTTGACACTCACACACATCCGCATTGCAATACAGACCGTACGCCGTTATGCAAGGGCATTCATCTGAACAAAATTCGCCCTTTTGTCCCGTTGTTTCGCAATCCGGATTGTATGATTGGCAGATGCCTTTCAAACAGAACAAATTTTCAATACAATCCTTACATACCGCCGTACACATTCCCCCTTGCGTAACAGTGTGCTCTGTTTGACAAGGAACACAAACATCGTTTACGCAAATTTCATTGTCTTCACAGGGTTTATATGTCTTTTTGGGACAACCGTTTTCATCACGATTATATCTCGGTTCGATCAAACTGCAATATGTGCCTTTCGGCGGAGGACATTCTTCACAGTCTCAGCCTTGCCCATCCACTATACAATAATTCAATTTGCCATCCCGTGTCGATTCACAATCGCTGACACAAATATTGTGCCTGCAAGTTTGACACGCGCAACAAGGATTCGGATTATCAGACGGATTAATCGCATCATCGCATAAAGTCGGCAAGATACCTCTATTCGGTTGATTCGACCAAAACCAAACCGTAAAATTAAATTCCTCACCTACATTTTGGCATTCTTTCGGCCTCCCGATTTCATTCTGCACAGGAGGATTATAGGGATCATACCAATCTTCCCCAAATTGAAGGCGCGCCACAATTCCCTGACCGGGAGATGTCCAGTCTTTTCTTGCCAAAAAATCACAGGCATATCCTTTGACCTCAAAAACAGTCACATCAAAAACAGCCTCCTTTTCGCTCATCACAGGGCAAGGTGTTGTCGAATTCCCATATCCGTCCGGACAAAACGCCATAGTCGCCCCCGTACGTGCACGTGTTTCAATAGCTGTATCATACATCTTTTTATTGGTTGCGATACTCCGATTGCGTAAGGCTTCCCCGCGCACTAACAAATCCTCATACAAAACATCCGCAATATGCTTACCCATAGCATATCGGTACATCCATCCGCCCAACAATGCCAACAAACCGATAATGGCAATAACGGCAATAATCTCCAATAAACTGCGTCCCCGCTGATTTTTCGTGCCGTAACGATACATTTGTCCCCCTTTATTAAGTAAATTTGTTTTTATTCTAAACAACTTTTTTTAAAATTGCAACAAAAAAAATACCCCATTTTTCAACGGGGTATTCTGGATTATCAAGTATCAGATTATTGAATAATCTTAGACACCGTACCGGCACCCACGGTATGACCACCTTCACGGATAGCAAAACGCAATCCTTCGGCCATAGCGACGGGCACGATCAATTTCACTTTCATGGTGATATTATCGCCGGGCATAACCATTTCCGTACCGGCCGGCAATTCGATTGTACCGGTCACGTCTGTTGTACGGAAGTAGAATTGCGGACGATAGTTGGCAAAGAACGGGGTATGACGACCACCTTCTTCTTTTGTCAACACGTAGCATTGGCATTCAAATTCTGTATGCGGGGTAATTGTACCGGGCACAGCCAAAACTTGACCACGTTCAACTTCTTCACGTTTTGTACCACGGAGCAACACACCGATGTTATCACCGGCTTCACCTTGATCCAAAAGCTTACGGAACATTTCAATACCTGTGACTGTTGTTTTTTGTGTCGGACGCAAACCAACGATTTCAACTTCTTCACCCACTTTGATGACACCTTGTTCCACACGACCGGTCACCACTGTACCACGGCCAGAAATGGAGAACACGTCTTCAATCGGCATCAAGAAAGGTTTGTCCACAGGACGTTGCGGTTGAGGAATGTAAGAATCCACCGCATCCATCAAAGCGATAATGGAATCATGACCCAACTTCGGATCACCGCCATCCAAGGCCACTTTCGCGGAACCTTTGATAACAGGAATTTCATCACCCGGGAATTGATAGGATGTCAACAAATCACGGATTTCCATTTCAACCAATTCCAACAATTCAGGATCGTCCACCATATCCATCTTGTTCATGTAAACAACGATAGCAGGCACACCCACCTGACGGGCCAACAAAATGTGTTCACGTGTCTGAGGCATCGGACCATCAGCGGCAGAAACCACCAAGATAGCACCATCCATCTGCGCCGCACCGGTGATCATGTTTTTCACATAGTCAGCGTGTCCCGGGCAGTCAACGTGTGCATAGTGACGTTTTTCTGTTTCATATTCAACGTGAGCTGTGTTAATTGTAATACCACGAGCTTTTTCTTCAGGAGCGCCGTCGATTTGGTCATAGGCTTTAAATTCAGCCTTACCAGCTTCGGACAACACTTTTGTAATAGCAGCTGTCAATGTGGTCTTACCATGGTCCACGTGACCAATTGTACCGATATTGCAGTGCGGTTTTGTTCTTTGGAATGTTTCTTTACTCATTTTTAATTTACCTTTTTCATTTACTGATCAGTCAATGAAACCCTTTCGGATTTCGGTTAATTCGTTTATTAAGGATGTTTTCTCATCCAACAAGGCCTCAAATGGAAATTGAAAACCCCGTTATTTTGGAGCGGGTGATGGGAATCGAACCCACGTATTCAGCTTGGAAGGCTGCTGCACTACCATTGTGCTACACCCGCTTCGGCTTTCTGTTAAAAAGAAAGTGCCGGCATTATAGCTGACTTTTGAAGAATTGTCAAGAAAAAAATCCCCCCGGAATCCAAAGGGGGGATTTTAACTGTTTCAATATTAAAATTTATATTGAACCTGCACACCCAAAATGTTGGACGCCGTATTTTTATATTTGGCATGAACGCCAGGATCTTCCGTAGACTTTCCCGTCTTAGCGAACAAGCGTGCATACCCCACATCCAACTGCCAATTGTTTTTCATATAACTGGCACCGACGCTGGTCCACCAACGATCACTGTCCGGAATACGAATCGTGCGTCTTTCGGGCTTATGCGTCGGGCTTTCATCCCAACCTGCCCCAAAGCGGAAGGTCAGGTTTTTACAGTAGTAATAATCAACACCGCCGGATAAAGTCCAGGTATTTTGATAGCGGTAATCCGTATGTTTTTCATGAGCTGGGCCAGGCAATCCCGGACTTCTGACTGCAAAATCAGGGAATGAAGACGACCAGTGTGTCCAACGGGCCGTGCCAGAAAATCCCACCTTTTAATACCGATGATAGGCTGAAAAAGTCACCGTTTCAGGCAAATCCGGATTGGCGTGAACGTCGGAAAACACGGCGGGTGTTCCCCCGGGATAAACCATTTTAAATGTCCCGTTAGCCCGTTGTGCCGAACGCAAACGATAGGACAAACCAAAGCGGGTATTATCATCAACTTCATACATCACGCCCAAAGCGCCTGTTTGACTCCACCCATCGACATTAAAATTCAAATGACCATTATGCCCGGCAACAGTTTGTGTCATACGACCGTAAATATAACGCAAAATCGCACTGGCACCGATGGACCAATGTTCGTTTAACTTGTAGGCTGCAGAAAAGTTAAAATCCACAATATCCAACTTGGACAAAATGGCGGCGTCTGAACCAAACCAACCTGCCTTATATTTTGTTTTCAAACCAAAGGGCGCGTAAATACCCAGTCCCAAGGACAATTTGTCATTGACATTGTATTGGCCAAAACCGGCCGGCACCGCCTGCCAAAAATCCATTTTTCCTTTTTGTCCGGCATAAGGCGCTTGGATTCCTTCAACATCAGATTTCACATTGACCATGTTAAAAACTTGTTGTACACCGGAACGTTTCATCAAAGTCATACCAGCCGGGTTGTAAGCAATGGCGGAATAGTCATCCCCCATAATTCCAACACCCGCATAAGAACGTCCCAGGTTTGTCACTGAATAATCATTCAATTGATAGCTGGCTGCTTTTGCATTTGTTATATGTAAAGCCACTGCAATAGCAACAGCTACTTTAATTAATTTGCTTGTTTTCATTTCTTGCTTTTCCTTTCGTTATATGAGATTATTATCCTCGTTAAAGTTGAAAACAGGGGCATTATAGCATTTTGTCACAAAAATGCAACAATTTTGTCATAAAAATGTCATATTTTGATTTATTTTTTAATTTCTTCGTACTCTACATCAATGACTTGATGCGCATGAATAGGCTTAGAATCAGACGGTGGAACTTTCCCCTTTTCCCATCTTTTTTTCATCCAATTAATGACCCATATGCTAAAAAAAACAATTGTTAAAGGAACAGCCAAAATCCACATCAATTTGAAAAAGAAGATTAGTATGGATAACGAAACAATCAAAGAAATAAACTGATACAAAAACTGTTTCATTTCAGATCCTTTTTCAACTGATATAGGATATCCAATGCTTCGCGTGGGGACAAATTATCCACATCCAGCGCGCGCAATTTCTTTTCCGCTTCACTTTCCTTTTGGGGTGTTTTTTCCACATTTGCAAAAAGTGGTAGATCATCAAACAACGGTTTTTGGGCGGCTTTTTTTTCTTCCAATTGGGCCAAAACCTGCTCGGCACGCATCAAAACATTATCTGGCAATCCCGCCAAACGTGCCACATGAATTCCATAGGAACGATCCACAGCCCCAGCCCCTACCTCATGCAAGAAAACAATTTCGCCTTGCCATTCTTTTACCCGCATGGTATGCAATGACACCCGATTGAGACGTTTATCCAAAGCGGTCAATTCATGGTAATGTGTCGCAAACAAAGCACGGGATTGATTGTGATTATGCAAATATTCCACCGTTGCCCAAGCAATAGAAAGTCCATCAAAGGTGGCTGTGCCACGTCCTACTTCATCCAATATCACCAAAGATTTGTTGGTGGCGTTATTTAAAATGGCGGCCACTTCTACCATTTCCACCATAAATGTGGAACGTCCGCGCGCCAAATCATCACTGGCCCCTACTCGGGAAAATAATTTATCCACCAAACCAATTGTGGCTTTTTCGGCTGGTACAAAGGACCCCATTTGCGCCAATACCACCATCAGGGCATTTTGACGCAAAAAAGTACTTTTACCCGCCATATTGGGACCCGTTAATAACCATAAATTATTATTGTCGTTTAAATTACAATCGTTGGGAATAAAAGCTGTATGTTCTTTGGATAGGGCATATTCCACCACAGGATGACGTCCCGCTTTAATATCAAATTCTGTACCATTGGTTAAGATTGGTCGTGTCCAGTTTTGTTCTAAGGCCAAATCTGCCAACGCAGCACAAACATCCACCGTTGCCAAAGCATGACTGGCTGACAAAATCGCTTGGCTTTGTGATAAAATTCTTTCGCGCAACTGTTCATAGATTTCTAATTCCAAGGCCACAGCCTTTTCATCTGCATGTAAGATTTTGGTTTCCAATTCGCCCAATGCGACTGTTGTAAAACGCACACAATTCACCATTGTTTGACGATGAATAAAGCCCATTTCTTTATTATTAAGCAGTGGCTCTGCCAAGCGTGCGGGCACTTCCACAAAATAACCCAATAAATTATTAAAAGTTATTTTTAAATTTTGGATCCCTGTTTGTTGCACGTACTGGGCCTGCAGATCCGCCAACATTTTTTTGGCGTTATTTTTAATGTTTTTAAGTTCAGCCAAATCCGCATGATATTCCGGACGTATAAAACCACCATCACGCGCGAGCAATGGTACTTCATCTAATAAAGCTCTGCTGATTTCATCCACCAATTCGCTATGTTCACCCATCTGATTTTTTTGATAGGTCAAACTGTCAGGCACAAATTCGGCATTGAGTTCCGAACGCAACATAGGAATCAATTTTAACCCCGCCATAATTGCTTTCATATCCCTTGGGCCACCGCGCGCCACAGACAAACGCGCCAGAGCCCTTTCAATATCTGGCATTTCTTTTAAAATATTTTTGGCTTGTGTCAAAACCAAAGGATTGTCTTTGAAAAAGCCCACCATATCCAAGCGACAATTGATTTGATTCAAATCCATCAAAGGTGATGCCAACCAAGAACTGAGTAATCTAGCCCCTGCCCCTGTATGTGTGCGATCCAAAACGGAAAGTAGACTTTTGGCACCTTTTTCATCGGATAAAGTGGAGGTCAATTCCAGCGAGCGACGCGTTGCTCGATCAATTTGCATCAATTGTACGTCTTGAATTTCTTGTGGATCACTCAATAAGGGCATCTTACCTTTTTGGGTTTCATGAATATATTTCATTAAGACACCAATCGCCAATTGTTCGCCTTTATCATAGTGGGGATATTTTTGAACCGTATCTGTATGCAAAGCTATATTAAAATCGCTGGGGGGTAAAGAAGTCAATTGACCATAACCGCTGTCCCAAGCAAAGTGATTCTTGTCACAAAAATCTTCCATTAAAATCACTTCACTGGCTTCTAATCTGGCTAAAACAGCCCCCAAACCTTCCAAATTTGTTTTTTGAACAAAAAAATCACCGGTGGACATATCGACCCAAGCAACACCCAAATTCAATCCACCATCAGCCACAGCCACCAAATAATTATGACGACGCACATTTAATAAAGCATCATCCGTTAAGGTCCCCGCTGTTACGATACGGATCACATCACGTTTCACAACGGCTTTATAACCACGCTTTTTGGCTTCAGCCGGATCTTCCATTTGCTCGCAAATAGCTACCTTATAACCTGCTTTAACCAAACGTACCAAATAATTCTCATATGCATGAAAAGGAACGCCGCACATGGGGACTTTCTGCCCCATATATGTACCACGATAGGTTAGTACAATATCCAAAGCAGCAGAGGCTTTGTGGGCATCCGCAAAAAAGAGTTCATAAAAATCACCCATCCGATAAAACAACAAACAATCTGGATATTGTTCTTTCGTTTTTAAATACTGTTCCATCAATGGTGTCGCTTTATCTGATGACATTTTTCTTTCCTTTTTTTTGAAAATGTATTATACTGAAATTATGAAAAAAAAGAAAGTAAAAAATGATGTATTGAAATTGATTGGTCGTATTTGGATCATCAATATTCCGGCTGTTTTTATTTTGCTGTTTTTAATGGTTTTGGGTAAATTATCATGGCTTTCGGCACTTATTTCTTTGTTGTGTTTTTGGGCTATCAGCGCCGGTATTGTTGTTCTGATTTTTAAAGATTTAGATAAATTTATCAATTATTTAAATCAGATCACCACCAGTTTCGGAAAAGAACAACCTATTTTTCGTAAAGGTCTTTTTTCTTCATCCAGATTAATGAATGCTTTTCAAGCTGTCAGTCGAATTTGGCAACAACAAGCCCTTTCGGATGCCCATATTTTGACCCATTTACCGGATCCTTTAATCTTATTAAATAGTGAAAATCGGGCTGTTTTTGTTAACAAAGCTGCCCAAAAATTGTTTCATGGGTTTTCCATGGAAACACTGATACAAACCGATTCTTTTCAAAAAGCCCTTTTGAAAATCAAAGAAAAAACACAAGTTTTCGAATGGCAAATGCAAAATCGTTATTTCCGGGTACGCTTGGATTTATTGCCGGCGCCCACCAGAAAAGGAGGAATGGTCGAAGTTTTATTCCACGAAATTACAGATTTTAAAATCTTTTATCAAAAACAAAATGATTTTTTTGCAAATGCCAGCCATGAATTGAAAACACCGCTCGCTGTTATTTCCGGTGCTGTGGAAACGCTGCAAGGTCCTGCCCAAAATGATATTAAAGCACAAAAAGAATTTTTGTCATTGATCGCCACACAAACACATCATATGACGGATTTGGTAAAAGCTTTATTGAATTTGGTACGACAACAAAAAAACGATTCTCATCCGCTGTCAACGTCCTTGGGCGATTTATTGAAACAATTGATTCATGATTTAACCCCCCATGCCCGAGTTAAAAAACAAAAATTTATTTTATATACAAAAACGGATTTTTTTATCCGAGCGGATTCCAAAGAATTATATCATTTATTCCAAAATTTATTGGATAATGCGATCAAATACGGTCAGGAAAATTCCCCGATTGTAATTTCTATTGAAGAAAAAAATCATAAAATCTGTATAGATGTAAAAAATCAGGGACCGGCGATCTCTAAAAAAGATCTTCCTCGCTTATTTGAACGTTTTTTCCGTTCTCAAACCGCACAAAAAAATCATATTGAAGGCAGCGGCTTAGGCCTGAGCATCGCCCAAGTTTTAGCACAAAAATACAAGGGCGATATTTCTGTTCAAAGCTCCCCCAAAAAGGGTACTGTTTTTACGGTACAATTTCCTATTGAATCAAAAAATCCTTGAGTAATTGTTGCATTTCTTTTTTCAGGTGATCCGGTAAAGCTCCCGCTTTTCGAACCATTTTTTCTTGAGCCACCACACGGATCAAATCCAGGGCTATTTGGGCTTTTTCTCCCTTTAATTTAACCCCCATGCGCGAAGGAAAATTACGTTGATTTTTGGTAATAGGCGCAACCAAAGCATAAGGCAAGAGCGCATTCATTTCATCCGGAGACACTACAACACAAGGTTTTTCGTGTCCTTTAATCTCACAAAAATAAACTTCATATTTTTTTACCATTCCCACTCTCCTTCAACCTTCACCGGATGTTTTAAAAGTTCATCCTGAACCAATTCTTTCCAGCCCGAACGTCTGTTGATCACCGGACTTAAAACAACCATTCCCTGGCGCACCGATAACTCTAATTCATTTTCAAAATGACATTCTTTAATAATCGGTTGAGGCAAACGAACCCCCATGGAATTACCGATTTTAATCAGCTTAACCTTCATGTATCTCTCCTTTCAAAACATCAGCCAAAACCATATATAAGCGTCCGACTTCCGATCCGATCAGGACAGCCAATAAAGGACTGTCTGCCGCTTCTTCTGTTGCCTGATGAGTCATTTGTTCAAAAGTACGCATGTAATTGACAACATTGGATTGAAATAACGCATCTGTTTGATAAAGTTTGCGAATTTTTTCGGCTTTCCCTTTTTTGATGTTTTGCGCCAAATGACGCATAAACACAGCCCGATCACCGGCATAGTAACGCGTCCAAAGCTCTTCTTCATTTTTTGGCAAAAACAGGTGCGCCAAAGAGACGGAATATTGTTGCAGACGTTTTGTGATTTCGCTGGCTTCTCTCAAAAAATCTTGTTTTTCCCGACTTTTCAGATTTAAATGCTTTTCCAATGTTTGAGTATGTTGTTGTAAACCTTGGGCTACAACGGTCATGTCTCCGTGAATTTGAGAAAGAGTGTTTTTCAGATTTTGGGCTTTCTGATTCAGGCTGTTTTCGCTTATCTGTATTTCCTGACGAAAATCGCTCAATTGTTCAGTGACTTCCTTTGTTGTACCAAAATGTGCCACAGCCTGATTAACTTGAACAGATGCATCTGATAAAGCTTTTGCAATCTTGCCTGTTGAAGCGGTTGTTTGCCCAATTTGATTTCGTGCTGTCTCAAAAGCATGTAAAATATTCTGAATTTCACAGATTTCCTGATTCAGCTGTTTGGTAAAACTGGATACAACTTTTTGTGTTTTATCACTCATCGTATTCAAGGTATCTACCTGATGTGATAACAACGACATTGTTTCTTGGGATTGACGATTACTTTGATGCGTGATTTCGGCCAATTTTTGAACGTGTTCAGCCAAACGTTGAACAACCCCAACCGTTTGTGTATCCACTGTTTTTACCAATTTGTTCAACCCTTCAATCCAACGCTGTAAATTGTTGCGCACATCATCCGTATGACGATTAACCCCCGTAAAAACAGATTTAAATTCAAACACTTGTTCCCTTAACGCTCTTGTCAATTCTTTGGTGTATTCCGCACCTTCGTCTGTGGGATAGATTAATTCTTCCAAATAGCCGCGTAAATTTTTTCCTTGTTTTTCCAAATATTCGTTCCGATCAAAGTATGCACAAACCAAAAACAAAACGACCACAGGCAAAAATAAACCGCTAAGCCCCCCAATTAATTCAACGGGAGATAATTCCGAACGATGATGCCACCACCCGGATAAAGACAAATAATTAAAAACAAACAAACACCAAATAAGTGTCAGAATAAAAAAGATAATTTGTGCTTTATGAATAATTTTTTTTCTGTATTTCATCGGGGCCTCCTACACATTATTCAGGATCAGTATATAACAATGTAATTTCATTGTCAACAAATAATTACATGCGTAATTACTTTTGTGTTTCAGTTTTCTATAAATATTTCTATCAAATACATAGATAAACTATGTAATATACTGAATAAAAACAATTTTATAAAATAATAACAATGTAATTACATTATCAAATCAGGAACAATTTGATGCCGAAACCATGTCATTTGACGTTTAGCATAATGACGTGTCGCAAGTAAAATTTGCGTTTTAGCACATTCTAATGAATATTTTTTGTTCAAATACTGTGCTATTTCTTTTACGCCAATCGCTTTCATTACGCCACCATTTGCTTTCATTTTCAACAGGTTATCTACTTCTTTTAAGGCACCTTGTTCTATCATTTGATCCAGCCTTTTTTCTATATTTTGATAGATAACAGAACGATCATGTTGTATCAAAATCACGTTAAAATCCGCATCAATTAGTTTTTTTAAAGGCTGTTCTTGAAAGTAAGTTATCGGTTTGCCTGTTGTTAAAAACACCTCTAATGCGCGTTTTTGTCGTTGAGGATCTTGAAAAACATTTTGCCCTTTCAGTAAGGCGCGCACCTCTTGAGCAGACATTTGGTATACTTTTTTCCGAATTTCATCGGGAATATCGGGCATTTCATTGATCCCGTATATTAATGCATTGATATACATCCCCGTCCCGCCCACTAAAATTGGATAACTCAGAGTCGGCAAGAGTGATGATGCTTTTTCCAACCAACTTTTCATATTTTCTTGGCAAAAACAGTCCGCATAACCATAAAGATAATGGGGGACTTTTTTTTCGTCTTTGATACTGGGACGAGCTGTTAAAACACGTAAATCACGGTATACTTGAAAGGCGTCCGCATTAACGATTTGGCCTTTATTTTCCAGTGCCATTTTTAAAGCAAATCCTGATTTACCGCTGGCTGTTGGTCCTATAACAACGTTTATTTTTTGTTTTGACATGATTTTATTATACTGTAAAAAAAAATCTTTTAAAAGCCTTTTTTATTGAGTTTTTTAACTTTTTTTGTTATAGTAAAAGAAAGGAGTTTTCATGAAAATACTATTTTCTCTTTTGTTGTTGACCGGATGCGGTTTTTCACCTTTGTATTCACAAAGCAATCTTTATTTAAAAGATACTTCCGTGATTGTTGATCCTATTGCAAATCAATACGGTGATCGGATGAAACATATTATTCAAGATAAACTTTTCACCCCGACTTCAAACCCCTTACGCAATTACCGTTTAATTGTGAGCCCGCCCGAATTCAGCGCCGGTGACAAAACAATTTCATCCAACGAATTTGCCAGCACAATACAAATTACGGGTACAACTTCCTATCGCCTGAATAATTTGAATACAGGAAAGGATATTTATTCCGGAAGTGTTATTGCTGTCAGTTCCTATGCTGTTGTTCGTGATCCTTATGCGACAACGGTTGCCAAAAATCATATTCAAGAAGAGCTGTCCGAACAATTAGCTGAACAAGTTGCTTTAGATATTATCGCTCAATTATCCGGGGAAGAAAAGTGAAAGCAAAAACATTTCAGTTAGATGCCCTAACACAACAAATTAAAACACAATATACCGGTGCTGTTGTTTATGGGACAGATGTGAGTTCGGTTCAGGAAGTCGCGCAAAAAATTAAGCAATTAATTCTGCCTCAACCCGATGGATTTTCTTTAGTTACCTTAACAGCAGCCCAACTTAAACAAACCCCTTTTATTGCAACAGATGAAGGCAATACTCCCAACTTGATGGGGGATCGTCGTCTTATTTGGATTAAGGACGTTCCCAACTTATCCGATGAAGTTTTGCGCCATTTTTGTGATCACTGTCAAACAAATGCTTTTTTATTAATCAGTTGTGATAATTTACCAAAAAACAATGCTCTGCGTATTGAAGCGGAAAACAATCAGAAAATTATTACTTTTGCATGCTATCCCCCAGAAGAAGGTGAATTATCATTTTTAATTAAAGAATTTACCAAACAAGCAGGATTTCAAATTTCACCGGATGCAACGCTTTTTC
>CAMZEQ010000004.1 GCA_947305835.1 uncultured Alphaproteobacteria bacterium
CGTTTACATACCTGTTTTTGAAGAGTTTGAAGATATTTATACTCCCGGCTTGATGCCACAGGATTCGTGGTTGACCTTTCCGACAGATGGCAATTGGGATATACAGGCTTGGGAAAGTTTAGAGATTACAATTCAATAAAGGAGTAGAAAATGAAAAAAAACTGCAAAACTTGCCCTAAAAAATGTGAAAATTGTGCCGAACATCAGGCCAAAGCATTTGAATTGGAAGTGGACGAAGAAATTCAACAGGAACGTTTGTCTTTGTTTTGGAAAAAATACAGCTGGCTTGTTTATACACTGATTATTTTGATTTTAGCATGCGTTTTAGGTTTTGAATCGTATTCTTCGTGGCGTACCAAAATTCGATTAGCCGAATCAAATTTATTTGAAAAATCTGTTTTATTGTCCAATAACGGTCATACGGAAAAAGCGGTCATCGGTTTTGAAGAATTGTCAAATAACGGCAAAACAGGTTATCGCGTCTTGGCCCAATTGGAATTGGCAGATTTGTCGGCCCAAAAAGGCGAAAAAGAAAAAGCAATCGATTTATTAAAAAAGGCCGTTCAAAGTACAGAAACGTCTGACCCTTTGCATCAAATTACCGTTTTAAGTTTGGTCAGCTATCAATTGGATGAAGCAGATCCTGCGGCTCTTCTGGAAACATTACAACCTGTTTTAGAAGATACCTATTTTCAAGGACTTGCAACAGAATTGGCGGTTGTTTTGTTGAAAAAACAAAATAAACAGGATGAAGCTGAAAATCTGATTCAGAAGGCCTTGCAAAATGATCATCTCGCCCCAACTACAAAAACAAGATTAAACAGTTTGTTGGGAGAATAAAATGAAACACTGGGGGATCGTTTTATTGCTATGTTTGGGAATCGTTGCATGCAGTTCCGATAAAAAAATTGCACCCAAGGAAGGACGTATCGGATTACAAGAAAATATTGAATTAAAAAAAGAGCAACAGAAAGTTAAATTGCTTAAGCCAATTGATGTGGTCATGGTCGATGCCCCCACATATAATTCGTATAACCAACGCCTGAATTTAAAAATTTCAATCCCGTCGAATGATTGGAAAGCAAAAGATGCCGAGGGCCAAAAAGAAAACGGCCCACGCTTACCGTCACCGGTGATCGGCAAAAAAAATGTGTATACATTGGATAGTGAATTCATTGTACGCGCATATCAAAGGGATAGCGGAAACCTGCTGTGGCAAACACCTTTAATCGGGGATGAAACAGGGTTATCTCTGGTAAAAAAGGATACTTTATTGATAGCTTTATCATCCAAAGGTAAAGTGGTTGCTTTAAATACAGATGGTAAAATTTTGTGGCAAAAAGATTTAAAAGCTCCTTTTAGAAATACGCCTGTCTTAGAAAAAGAAAATTTATATCTGTTATCGGCCAACAACGATGTGTGGGTTTTAACAACCAAAAAAGGCGAAGAAAAATGGCATTATAAAACAGATGCGCCTTTAACGTTCTTACAACAAATGGGGACCCCGGCAGTATTTCAAGGAACGCTTGTGGTTCCATTTTCATCGGGATTAGTCATGGCCTTTGATAAAAATACGGGGGCCTATTTGTGGGAAGAAGATATGAATGGTAATAAAGCGTTTGATCGTATTTCGACAATGGCTCAAATGACGGCTAATCCTGTTATTGACGAGCAAAATGTTTTTTTGGTCGGGCATGCGGATAAAACCGGCGCTTATGATTTGATTGACGGGCATGAAATTTGGACCATTCCTCATGGCAGCCAATTAACTCCGCTTATCAACGGCAATACCTTTTTCATTTTGACCAATCAAAACGAACTCTTAGCTTTAAATAAAGACACTGGCGGTGTTTTTTGGCGGCAAACCATCCCTGAAATCAAAGGTAAAAAAGTCATGCTGATGTTGGACAATAAAGTTGTTGTTATCGGCAGTGAAAGAAGTATTACTTTGAATGCACAAACCGGTCAAATAGAAGATTTTTTAAAAATTGATTTGAACGGATCTGTCCCGGTCATTGCTCAAGACGGATGGTACTATTTACGCAAAAACGGTCAATTGATTCATCAAGGAAAAATTTCATGAAAACAGTAGCAATCGTCGGACGAACAAACGTCGGAAAATCTACTTTATTTAATAAATTGTGCCACAAACGTTTGGCATTGGTTCATGATCGACCGGGCGTCACCCGTGACCGAAAAGAGGCCACTGCAACATTAAAAGAACAAACTTTTCGATTGATTGATACAGCTGGATTGGAAAAAACGACAGAACTGGCCAAAGCCATGTGGGAACAAACACGCGTAGCCATAGCAGAAGCTGATGTGATTGTGATGGTATCGGATGCACGCACGGAAATGAATGCCTTGGATAGAGATTTAGCCAGAGAATTGCATAAAACGCATAAACCTGTTTTATTGGTTGCCAATA
Source organism: uncultured Alphaproteobacteria bacterium (assembly GCA_947305835.1). Lineage (GTDB taxonomy): Bacteria > Pseudomonadota > Alphaproteobacteria > CAAHEQ01 > UBA3637 > UBA3637. The sequence continues at coordinate 2,429 of CAMZEQ010000004.1, forward strand.
AATGTGAAAGTGAAAAACAAAAGCAAAATCTGGGAGATTTTTATCAATTGGGTTTGGGTGAACCCATTTGTTTATCTGCCGAACATAAATTGGGATTTGACGTATTGGTAGGAAAATTATTACCTTTAATTCAAGCACCCGAAGAAGAAATTATTGAAAACGAACGACCTTTAAAATTGGCCATTGTGGGACGCCCTAATGTGGGTAAATCCACGCTCATCAATAAAATGTTGGGAAAAAACAGGTTATTGACCGGTCCGGAAGCCGGTGTCACACGTGATGCCATTTCGGTCAATTGGGAATGGGAAGGTAAAAAGATTCAACTGACCGACACTGCCGGACTTCGCAAGTTCGGTAAAATTTCAGATGATTTGGAAAAAATGTCCGGGGAAGATACCCAAAATGCAATTGATTTTGCCGAAGTTGTCGTATTGGTTTTGGATGTGGGACAACCTTTAGAACGTCAAGATTTGTTGATTGCCAGTCGTGTATTAAAAGAAGGTCGCTGTTTGGTAATTGCTTTAAATAAATGGGATACGGTGGAAAATCCGCAAAAAGTATGGGGCCCTTTAAAAGATCGCATGTATGAATCTTTACAACAAGTTAAAGATCTTCAAGTGATTCCCGTGTCGGCTAAAACAGGCTATGGCTTAAAACAATTAATGGAAGCCGTTTTTAAAGTTTATGCCCTGTGGAATAAACGTATTCCAACGCATAAGTTGAATGTGTTTTTGGATATGATGAAAGAGGCACATCCGACACCGCTCGCCAAAAACGGACGCAGAGTGCCGCTCAAATATATGACCCAAGTCAGTACACGGCCGCCAACCTTTGTGATTTTCACCACAAATCCGGATCGTTTGCCCGACAGCTATATTCGTTATTTATCCAATGGGTTGCGCGATGAATTCGGCATTACGGGGATTCCTGTGCGTATTCAATTACGAAAACGCGAAAATCCTTTTGCAGACAAAAAAGAGTAATTATTTTTTCGCCCAATTTTCGGTATGGTCTTTGCCCTGCTCTAAAATGCTTTGGGCTTTTTGCGCCAATGCATCATAACGTTCTGTCAAAGAAGCCACATCAATTTCAGGAGCGTTTTTAGAAATCACGCTATTTACCTTTGCCAAACGCGCCAAAGTTTTATCAGAAATCGGCGTACAGGCCTTTAAAACATCAATATTGTCCTGCAACATATTGGGATTATTTTGATCATGCCCTGAACAATAACAAACCACATCACAACCGGCCTGTAAAGATTTTTGAACTTTTTCGGGCAAAGTTCCCCGTAAAGCCTGCATTTCCAACGCATCCGTTATTAACAAGCCATCAAAACCGATTTGGTCGCGAATCAGATCAATGCCTTTTGCCGATTGCGTAATCGGTTGATCATCCACGTGGGGCAACACAATATGTGCCGTCATCCCCATCGGAATAAAGTCAGCCATCTTTTGAAAAGGCAAAAAGTCGCGTTGAATGACAGATTCATCCGCTGTAATTACAGGTAAGCCTGTATGAGAATCTGTATTGGCCAAGCCGTGTCCGGGCAAGTGTTTCATACAAGGACACACCCCATTTTCCATCAAAGTTTGTGCCATAATGCCGGCATATTCGGCCACCACTTCAGGATCATCCGAAAAACAACGCGAGGCAATCGCACCCGTCGTATCTTGATGTAATATATCGGCCACCGGCGTAAAATCCATATTGATACCCAGCGCGCGCAAATCATGGGCAATTAATGCAGCGTGCAAACGAATCGCTTCGTATGCTTCATCGTAAGATAAAGTTCCCAATTTTTGTTGGGAAATATATTCGTGCCAATATGGGGGACGTAAACGCCGCACAACACCGCCCTCTTGATCCGTCGCAATTAAAAAATCATCACGTCCGACAGCCAAACGAATATCTGATGTTAATTTTTTAACCTGATCAGGATTATCAATGTTGCGTTTAAACAACGTCACACCCATCGGATTATATTCGCGCAACATTTCAGCTTCATCGGGCAACAACTCAACCCCCTTTAAACAAATAAAGGCCGGTAAAATTGATTTCATATCTTCTCCTATTTTTTGTCGCACTTTTGACCCAAACGACGCCGCATCCAACAGGATGTTTTGGCTTTTTCATACCTTTCTGCCATCAACGCTTCATATTCAGGATTGGGATATTCCGCCTGTTCAAGCACCCCCTTTAATGTCCGTGCACCATAGCGTCCGCTGATAACATAATCGTATGAACCGGCATACTTAATGCATTCCTCATCGGCCAAATGTAAAATCTGACCGGGATAATAAATTTGATGAGGTTCGCGTTTTAAATAAACGTAATGATCGTCCGTCGGATGATAAAAAACGGCCGGTGAATAAAAATCCACATTTGCCCCATGGTCAGTCCAGCCCAAAATCATGTCATTTGTAACACGGATAACACGAACCGTTTCCGCTTTTGCACAGGCTGCATCGCGTATGGTCGGACTCGGCATACATGCACATAAAAAAAGAGGTAATAAAAGAACTAATTTTTTCATAGTCTACCTTTCAGTTTGAATCATTCGGTTTTAAGTTTATAAAATTTTTTTTAAAAAAACAAGAAAAAGTTTATTTTTATCTTGCATAACCTCAAAAAAATTGTTAGGATAAAGCCGAAGATTTCATAGGGGAGCAGCATTATGTATTCAAAAAATTCATCTTTTATTTCCTTAAAAAACAAAGCCGAGTCCGGGCACAGCCTGATTGAAATCATCAGTGTTTTGATTATTATGGCCATTTTGTTCATTGCTGCCTTAGTCGGCTTCAAAACCTTGTTAGATTATTTAAGGAAAAAAGAGACTGCCGCCCAAATTTCAACCATTGCTTTTCGCTATAAAACAGATCGTTTGGGTAAAAAACGCAAAGATGCAACAAACAAAATCAGCCTAAAAGAAGTTTATCCGGAAGGGAGTCCTTGTCATGCAAATGATTTTACCTGTCTTAAAACACCTGACGGCGGACAAATTCAACTTTATTCTTATCAAGGCAATACAAACTTTATCATTATAGCAGCAGGAGTTTCCCCTATTTCTTGCGAAGAAGCAATTATGGCCGGAGGATATACAAAGGTTAAAGGGCTAACACAGGCCGAAAAAAATGCAGCTATTGCGGGGAATTTGGATTTCCTTAAATCTGATACAATTTTTAACGATCGTGCCGATGTTCATGATTTGGCCTATTTTAAAGAAAGAACAACGGAATTATTACAATTTTGCCAGCATGGGGCTTCATTTATTTACGCCATGGGTGACGGACACCAATCTTGCCCGAATTTTTATGAAGGTCAGTGCCATAATTGCCCCAAAAATCAAGTTGAGGACCGATTGGGGAATTGTTGTGAAGAAATCAAAGAATGTGGTCTTTGTCCGCCGGGATGTCCTTCCGATAAACCTAATTGTCGTGAAAACAAGTTATGCGTCGAATGCAACCATGATAATGATTGTATTAAAACACATTGCGGGGGAAATATAGCTTCTTGTTTTCCGGGAAGTTTACAATATTGTGTTGATAATCAGTGCAAACCGTGTAAACATATCGGGGATCCGTGCGGAACTACATCCGGCGGCGGCTTTTCCTTATTATGTAATGAAAATTATGATTGTTCCTGCCCTAAGTGTCAGAAGCTTCAAGGTGGTGATTGCATCGCTGATTCAACCAAAAATGGGCAGAGCGTTCAAGATGCTTGTCATGTATGTCAAAATGGTCATATCGTTTTGAAAAATGACACCAAAACAATCCCCTGTTCGGATAACTGCTGTCAGACAGGTACGGAACAATGCTGGCACGGAGAATGCAAGCCCACGAATGTTATATGCAACGCGTGTCAAGTTTATGACGGCGTAAGGGATATTTGTGTTCCGGATTGGACAAAAAACAATAAACCCTTTGACACAACCAAACCTTGTGAGATATGCCAAGAAGGTACCCCGAAAGAAATTACGGGAAATGCCTGCGGCGGGGTGTGTTGTCCGTACGGAAAAGTTTGCCAGGATTCAACAACAGGAGCTTGTGTTTGTCCGACACCGTATACTATTGATGAAGGCGATGTTTGTTTACCAGAATGTCCGGATAGTTGCAAAAAAATCTTGGTTGATGGTACGGAAGTTAAAATGGAATGTCGTAATGGTCGCTGTATAAAACCACATAATGAGAATATTTGTACAGCCCCCAAAAACACAGGCGGCATGGGGTTATTACCCATCGATCAGCGAAACAAAACATCAAAATGCAGCAACGATCCCGATTGTCCCTGCAATTCCGACGGACTTTTGGATTGTGTCGGCGATCAATGTCTGTGTGCCGATTTGCCGGCCGTCAAAAGGGATCTTTGTTGGGGGGAATGCGGTTGTGCGTGCGGTTTACAATGTGACGCAACAGGCGCAAATACCGGCCGCTGTCAATGCCAAGATCCCAAACCGACACTCGACGAATGTTGTTCGGATAATTCCGGTTGTAAATGTGCAGACGGATTGGATTGTCAAGGTAACAGGTGTATCTGCAAACCTGCAGCACATTCAAAGCGTTTAAAATCAGGCGAAATTTGCGCGGGTGAAGATGTGTGTCCGGAACAATGTGAAGATACTTTATGCAGGCCTTCAAAAAATGGTACAAACAGATGTTGTCCGAAACCGTTGGCAGCCTGGTGTGAGCCGACTTATGATGAAACGGGTTGTTTGGTCCATCCTCAATTGACATGCCAAGGCACCGATAAGCCGGTATGCGATCCCAATACAAATCAGTGTGTAGAATGTACGCAACATACAGATTGCGAGTCGGGCTATTATTGTGAAGAAAATATATGTCGTTCATGCGCCGGTAAGCAAAGATGTCGTAATGAAAAAAATCCTTTGTTACCTAATGACATCTATGTACGCTGTAAAATCGATTGTTTGAATCAAAAATGCAGTACAGAAGATGATAAAACTTGTGTCGGATGTGATACCGACGAAGATTGTTCGGATAATGCCTACTGTGATAGGACAACACACACATGTAAGGATTGTGAAACTTGCGAAACTAAGGGGTGGACTTGCTGTGAAGAACGAAAAATTGCATCACAAAGATGTAAGGTTCCGACAAATTTGATTAAAACAGCCACATATAATAAAAAAGTGAACGGCACATGTCGAAGTGTCACGGAAGAATATTGCGGTGACACACCGCCGAAAAATGAATGTTCGACTTGTGAATCCCCAAGAAAACAATGCGGATTAAAAAATAACGGAGATGCACGTTGTTGTAAAATTTGTAACCACAGAGGAGACGGTTGTTGTCAGGGCGGCATTACTTTCGGCAATAAGACAGAGGTAGATAATCTGTATGAATGGTTTGAAAATACAAGTTATTATGTCGATTCTGAAAAAAATATGAACTTACATATCTCTATTTTCGATATTGTTCGTTACACTACATTAAGGGTTTGTGAAGAAGGCGGGTCTTGCTTATTAAACAATCCCGACGTATCAAATCAAATTAACCGGGATTTATCTTTAAAAGCGGGAAAAACTTACCGCATCGAAGTAGATTTGGCAACACGATGCAGCAGCTGTAACATAACGGCGCAGTGTGAGGCAAATACCTTGTAAAAAAAACAGGATAACGGATAAAAAGGAAACAAATGCAAAAGCAACATTCTGAACACGGACGCAGTTTAATCGAAATCATTGCTGTTTTAATCATTATGGCTATCTTGCTTATTTCGGCATTGATCGGTTTCAAAATTCTGTTGGATTATTTAAAGAAAAAACAAACCGCGGAACAAATTGGCACAATCGGCATGCGCTATAAACTTGATCGGATGGGTAAAAAAAGCAAAGGTGGGGCTGTTTCACATAAACAGTGGTATCCGGAAGGAAAACCATGTAATCTAGACGTTCCAAATTGTGTCACCACACCTGATGGTGGTCAAATCCGTTTATATTCCTATGAAAACACAGATACTTTCGTTGTGGTTGCATCCCAAATTTCACCGCAATCATGTGCAGAAGCTGTCTTACAGGAAAGTTATACACGAGTCAGACGACTGCAACGTGAAGAAATCCCGGACGGTGACGATTTTTTATCAAATGAATTGGGCAATATCCGAAGAACCGATGGTCAATGGACAAACAATTCCTATCTGTCTGTTCAAGATTTCAGAGATCATCCGGAAAGAATCATGGATTTTTGTTGTCTTCAAGAAAATGGTAAAAAATGTTCATTCGGTTTCATCTATGCTTCCGGAACAGATGATGAAGAAAATTGTCGGTATTTTTGCACTGATGGTAAATGCCACTATTGTGCCTGTGACAAAGCAAAAGATGCCGAAAATAAATGTTGTGAACCCAAATATCTGGATAAAACTCAATACCCCGATAATTGCGGTCTTTGTGAAGGATGCGGCAGCGATCGAACATGCGTCAACGGACAATGTCAGCAATGTGCAGATGATGAAGATTGTGTAAATAAACACTGTACAGGTGTCTGCGTACCCGGCAACAGGCAATACTGTATAAAGGGTTTTTGCAAACCGTGCCGGAATGTCGGTGATTTTTGCGGTAGTTTCGGAACCGGCGGCAATCTGTTTTATTGTGACAGTGATTTGGAATGCCCCGATCCGCATTGTGAACCCAATTGTCCGCCATCCGTTTGTTATAAATGTCAATCTATTGATCCGCGTACCAACAGATGTCATGATATTTATGCCAAAAATTTACCTTTAGGGGCGACCTGTGATAAAAACAAAAAAGATGCCAACAATAATGATTGCCCTGATACATGTTATGGAACCAAGACTGAATGTATTTGTTCCGGTGCCGGAAATACAGATTGCACCTGTCAAGTCAAAACGAATCCGGACGGTATGTGCATCGGGCCAAGAATCCCCGAAAACGGTGACTGTTCAACGGGTTCTGTACCCAATGATAATGATTGCTGTGCAACCGTAACAGAAGGCGCGCAAACAATTCAACTTAAATGTAAAAACGGCAAATGTGCCAGACCTGATTCTTGTGATGCTTTGGATGAACCAGATCAGGCAAAGCGTTTCTTTACAAAAGGATGCAGCGAAGATTGTCCGTGTGCAAATGATTTTCTGAGGTGTGAAAATGGCAGTTGTAAATGCAAATTCAAACCCACCAAAAAGGGCAGTGACTGCTGGGGAGAATGCGGATGCGGTGTCGGATTAGAATGTCAAAAAACCATTGGTGGCGTTTCAAAAAATTTGGCCGATTTACCCGAACCGACACCTGATGACCTTGGAAAAGCGCAAACGGGAACATGTCAATGTAATGCCGAAGATTTTGAATTGGGAATGCCTTGTTCCGGAAATAACGCAGAAAAAGATTGTTTGTGTTCACAAAGAACCGTTTCGAATTCCGACGAAAGACCTGTTCTGATTTGTTATGATGACGGCTATGAAACTGCCTTTAAAAATACGATTTTGGAAAATAATCCTGAAGCGCAAAAATTTACCTGTCAGTGTAATCCGAAAATTGACAAATATTCTTTACCCGCCGGCAGCAGGTGCGTGGAAGGCTGCCAACAATGCGGCCCGGATAAAAATAATCCTTTACCTTGTTTCGACGGTTTGTGCGGATGTCAAACAGATGCCGATTGCGCTGATAATTGTTCGGGTAAAACAAAGTGCAATACTTCGACCCATGTTTGTACTTGCGACAGTGAATTTTTTGAGGAACAAAACGGGCAATGTGTATGTAAAGGCCCCGGTAATGCACACAAAGTTTTTTGGCGTATTCCCGAAAACGGACGTTATATCTGTTGTGAGGATAATCAGTTGCCATATTTGATTGAAGGGGCGTATGAATGTCGTGTCATTTGCGGCCAAGGTGAAAAAGCAATCAAGAATTTGGCGTTATTATTGGACTATTCTTACTCTACCCTTTTAAACGGATATGATGCGAAAATCAAAACGTCGGCTCAAGCTATTTTAACTGCAGCCCGCAGAATTAATCCTGACATTAAAGTCGGTTTATATCGCGAAGATAACAGTGCTTCCGGAACAAACTGCACCGGAGAAGGTCAGGATTGTCAAGGAACAAAAACAGATGTAGAAGTACAAGCTTTTTCAAATGAATCACCGGATTTGGCCCAAGATGCATGTGCCTGTAACTGTGGTAACGGACAAACGTGTTTTTCGGGCGCCATCGATAAAGTTAAAGAAAAATGTGTGGCAAAAGATACCTTGGCTTTTTTGATTTCTGATGGTGTTATTCCCAATGATTCAGCAACGGGTATGGACTGTGGAATCAAAAATACATACATTTTAGCAAAAGAAGGAGAAAATGTTGATTTCGGTTTGGGCGGCTATCCGCATGAGATGGATTTTACGGCCATGAATGACGAATCTTTCTTGAAAGTTTTAAAAAGTATCGTTGAAGAAAGTATGTGCGTCGATTCCAGCGAAGCAAAAAGAATCGTATCGAATTGGTTATGCAAAAGTTCCGATCCGACCCAATAGTTGATTTTTGTGATAAAATCCGCTAAAATACTTTTATGGTAAGTTTGTTTGAAACTTTAAATCGTAAGCCTTTGGCTGACACTATGCGCCCAAATGATTTAAGTGAAGTCGTCGGGCAGGATCATTTGCTGAGTGATAAAGGTCCCTTGGCGCGCATGATTCAAAATCAGAACATCTCATCTTTTATTTTATGGGGGCCGCCGGGATGCGGGAAAACAACCATTGCCCGAATCTTGGCCAATAAAATCAATTTACATTTTGTCCAACTGTCTGCCGTATTTTCCGGTGTTTCTGATCTGCGTAAAGTTTTTGATGAAGCCCAAAAAAGACGTGCAGCCGGTCAAGGTACTTTGCTTTTTGTGGATGAAATTCATCGTTTTAATCGCGCACAGCAAGATGGCTTTTTACCCTATGTGGAAGACGGAACCATTATTTTGGTGGGTGCCACAACAGAAAACCCGAGTTTTGAACTCAACGGCGCTTTGCTATCACGTTGTAAAGTATTTGTTTTAAACCGTTTGGATGATTATGCTTTATCCGAATTGATTTTACGGGCCGAAAAAATTATGAAAAAGTCCTTACCTTTGGATGAAGTCGGAAAAAATTATTTAAAAGCATTAGCTGACGGGGATGGACGCTATTTCATCAATTTGTTAGAGGCTGTTTGGCAATATGCCGGCCCGAATGAAATCTTAGATAAGACTGAGTTGGAAAAATTATTGCAAAAACGTTTGCCCAATTATGATAAAGATCGAGAAGGACATTATAATTTAATTTCAGCTTTGCATAAATCTTTGCGCGGCTCAGATCCGGATGCGGGACTTTATTGGTTGGCACGAATGGTATCAGCCGGAGAAGATATGAAATACATTTTGCGGCGCCTGACGCGTTTTGCATCCGAAGATGTCGGTATGGCGGATCCTCAGGCTTTGGTTCAAGCGATCAGCGCTTGGAACAGCTATGAAAGATTGGGTTCACCAGAAGGTGACTTGGCTGTTGCCGGATTGGTTGTTTATTTGGCAACAGCACCGAAATCCATTGGCGTTTATCGAGCATGGAATGAAGCCGTACGTTTGGCTCGGGAAACTGATTCATTGATGCCGCCCAAACACATTCTGAATGCACCAACAAAATTGATGGCCGAAATCGGGTACGGCAAAGGTTATCAATATGATCCCGATACTAAAGACGGCTTTTCCGGGCAAGAATATTTTCCGAATGAAATCAAACATCACGTCTTTTATCAACCGATGGAGCGAGGATTTGAGCGCGAAATTCAAAAAAGAATCGATTATTGGAATAACTTAAGAAAAAAGAAAAAATAAAATTTGCCCCATGATTATACTTCAAAATGTTTTTTTAAATGATAAAGTGTGCAATATCTTAATTGATAAAAATAAGATTGTAAAAATTTCTGATACAATAAATGTACCCACGGATGAGGTTATTGATTGTACAGATAAAGCCATTTTCCCATCTTTTTGTAATACACATACGCATGCCAGCATGATGTTTTTGCGTGGCATCGGTGAGGATAAAAATCTGTTTGATTGGTTGAATCAGGATATTTTTCCAAGGGAAGCCAAATTAAAACCGGAACATATTTATTCTCTTTCCAGATATGCCCTTTTGGAAATGATAAAGACGGGAACAACTTGTTTTACGGATATGTATTTTCATGTTCCTGAAACAATAAAGGCCGTAAATGAAATGGGGATTCGCGCGGTTATTCCCTATCCCGGTATGGACTTTTTTGATGAAAACGAAGCTGAAAATCGCATTCAACTGGCAACCAAATATTTAGATGAACCATCCCCCAATTCCCGAATTAAAAAGGCGCTGTACTGTCATGCAATTTACACTTGTTCTGAAAAACTAATTTGTGCTTTTTCTGATTTAGCAAAAAAATATGATACCTATCTGCAAATTCATGTTTCCGAAACACAAAAAGAAGTGGATGATTGCATTCAAAAATACGGCTGTCGTCCTGTGGAATTGCTGTATCAATGGGGAATTATGGGGCCCCAAACGCTTTTTGCACATGCAGTACATTTAAATGACAACGAACTTCGACTGGTTAAAAAAACAGGAACAGTTTTAGCACATTGTCCGACATCCAATTTAAAGTTAGGTTCGGGGCAAATGTCCTTACAGAAATATCTGGATACAGGCGTAAAGCTGACACTGGGAACAGATGGCGTTGCCTCTAATAATTCTCTTTCTATGATTTCTGAAATGAAATTAGCCGCACTCTCTGCCAAGAACAAAGCCGATTCTGTTTTGGCCGGCAAAGTGGAAGATATTTTTCAAGTTGCGACACAAAACGGATTTAACGGCTTCGGTATAAATGCCGGCACAATTGAAGAAGGGAAATTGGCCGATTTTATCTTGGTGGACATGAATAATCAATTTTTATTGCCGAACAATAATTTAAAGTCAAATATGATCTATGCGGCAGACAGTTCCTGCATTACGGATGTTTTTTGCGACGGCAAACCCGTTATGAGGAATAAACTCATTCTTCGGGAAAATGAAATTATTTCCGACTTTAAAAATGTGTGTGCGGATCTGTTAAAGCAAGATCTGCCGACACTTTAGTCCGGATCAAATTCGGCAATTTTTGGGGCAAATTCAGCAATCACCTGATCATAAACCTCTTTTTTAAAAGGAATAACCAAAAAGGGAGCTTTGGCAGGAAAGGCCCAACGAAAGCGAATAAATTCCGGTCGTTTTTGAATATGCAGGTTAATATCTTTTTTTCCACCGTCAAAAAACAGTAAAAACCATTTTTGCCGTTCACCATCAATACTTTTATGAATTTTATTGGGGATATCATAGGTGTACCAATGATCACTGACGGCGATGATTCGTGTATGTTCGGGTGTCATACCTGTTTCCTCATAAAGTTCGCGCCATGCTGCCTGCTCAGGTGTTTCCCCCGCATCAATACCGCCTTGGGGCATTTGCCAGTGATAAGGGGAGTTTTGTGTCCATGCCCGATAGCCCAAGAAAACCTTCTTGTCCCGATTAATAACCATCAACCCCACAGCATCACGATAATTTGACATCTAACCTTCCCTTTGATTTGCGACCCAAATTGCACGCACAAGATCCAATGCACGATCCAGTTGATAATCGGCCGGCTTTTCATCTTTTTTATCTTTCTTTTCCTCATCAAAAGGATTTTCAGCCGTCGGCTCATGGTCTAAATCCAGTGCACCTTCCAAATTTTCTTCACCGTAACCCGTCAAGATGGGATAGGCTTCCAACTTACCGCGCGGAATTTCGATATCCGGTTGAATTCCTTTGGCCTGAATGGAATTTCCGGAAGGTGTATAATAACGCGCTGTCGTAATCTTGATACTGCCAAAACCGGGGATTTGACGTACGGTTTGAACAGATCCTTTCCCAAAAGATTTTAATCCGGCAATAACGGCGCGTTTATGATCCTGTAAAGCACCGGCCACAATTTCCGAAGCACTGGCCGATCCTTCATTAATCAGCACAACCAAAGGTAAACCGCCTGTTTCATCCCCAGCCTTAGCCGAATAGCGCTGTGTTTCTTCGGGATTACGTGAACGTGTCGATACAATTTCGCCCCGGTTCAAAAATAAATCCGCGATCCCCACCGCTTCATCCAACAAGCCGCCGGGATTATTGCGTAAATCCAACACAAAACCTTTCAATTTATCTTTGCCGATATCATTGGTGAGTTTTTCGATTGCTTCTTTCAAAATATCTGTTGCCTTTCCGCTGAAAGTAGAAACACGTAAATAACCGATATCATTTTTCGCTTCAAATTTAACAGGTTGAACTTTAATAATATCCCGTGTTAAAGTCACGGTAAAGGGCTTTTTATTTTTACGATAAATACCCAATTTTACTTTTGTTTTCGGCTTGCCGCGCATTTTTTTGACAGCATCATTCAGGCTGATTCCCACCACGGATACACCATCAATATGGCTGATATAATCACCGGCCTGCAATCCCGCCTTGGCAGCCGGCGTGTCATCAATCGGGGCCGTTATACGTACCAAGTCTTTATCCGAAGTTACTTCCAAACCTAATCCGCCGAATTCGCCGGTTGTTTGTGTTTCCATTTCTTCCGTTTCTTCTTTATTCAAAAAACCGGAATGCGGATCCAAAGACGTCAAAACACCGTTGATGGATTTTTCCACCATTTGACGATAGGTGACTTCTTCCACCGAATCACTTTTTATACGTTCAAATGTCGCCCCCAGCAAATCCATTAACAGATACGGGTCATCAACTTTTGATTCCGATAACTTTTCATCTGACGCCCAAACTGTTCCGCAAAAAGCCACAGACAACATTAAGATTGATAAAAAAGAACGCATTATTTCCCTCCTTTTTTAAACCATGGTTCAGGATCAATTGCCTGCCCCCGATAACGCATTTCCAAATACAAATCCGTATAATTTTTTGACATGCTGCCAACCGGCTCGCCGGCCAAAACTTCCTGACCTACCGCCACATCCATATGTCCCAAACCGGCCAAAACAGTCAGATATTCACCGCCATGATCAATAATTAACAGCTGACCATAATTTTGGAAAGGACCGGCGAATAAAACTGTTCCATCGTAAGGGGCTGTAATTTGTGCCAAAGGACGTGTTTTTAAAATTAAACCTTTGGCATGAACGCCTGATGCACTTTGATCACCAAATTTTTGGATTAATTTTCCCGAAACAGGCAAAGATAAGTGCCCGTATGTTTGGGCAAATACTCCTGATAAAACGGATGTATCAGCAGCTTTTAAACGC
>CAMZEQ010000005.1 GCA_947305835.1 uncultured Alphaproteobacteria bacterium
AACAAAGAAAAAACTTGGAAAGAATTTGCCCGTTTATTGGGATTGGAAAATTTAAAACGTGTGGATATCTTCGACAACAGTCATTTACAGGGGACCAATGCCGTAGGGGCAATCATATCCGCATCTCCTCAGGGCTTCTTAAAAAATTTTTACCGCCGCTACAATGTACCGCAGGAACTGGCCGGCGACGATTTTGGGATGATGCGCTATGTGTTAAAACGCCGTTTACAACGTGCCCGAAATGATGGGGTTTTGCCGGATGCTTTATTGTTAGACGGCGGCAAGGGGCAACTTTCTTCTGTCATGCAAGTATTGGAAGAGCTCAAAATCAACTTAAAAGTTTTGGCAATGGCTAAAGGTGCCGGGCAACATGATAAAGGTTTGGAAATTTTTTACTTAAATGCCGATCCCAATACCCCTATTCATTTAGATTTAAAGGGGGATTTAATCCATTTATTGCAACGATTGCGCGACGAAGCGCACCGTTTTGCCGTCGGTTCGCATCGGGCAAAACGCGAAAAAAATCTGTTCCATGAACGATTGGAAGATATTGAAGATATCGGGCCAAAACGGCGGAAAATGCTGATGTTGCATTTTGGTTCTGTACGCGCGATTTCAGGCGCCTCTTTAGAACAAATTAAAAATGTTCCGGGTTTTAATGAAAAAATCGCAAAAAAGGTCTATACTTTTTTCCATAATAGTGCTATAAATTAGCCAAATCGAAAGGGGTATTTATGAAAAAACGTCCAAACAAAAAGTCTTTAAAAGCCAAAATGGCACCTGTTATTCAAAAAAAAGTGGCACCTGTTCTGGAAAAAGCCGAAAAGAAAATCAATATCCCTAATTTGCTCACAATGATTCGTATGTGGGCTATTCCGTTGATTGTGCTGACATTTTTTTATAAACAGTCTTCTCCGGATCACGGGGCCATGTGGGCTTGGGTCAGTGTTGTTTTGTTTGCCATTGCCGGTATTACGGATTATCTGGACGGTTATTTGGCACGCCATTGGAATCAACTCAGCCGTTTCGGGCGCGTGTTAGATCCGATTGCCGATAAGTTGCTGGTCGGTTCTATTTTAATTATGTTGACATGGGAAGGACGTTTAAACGGTATTATGGTATTGCCCGCGGTTATTATTTTATGCCGTGAAATTTTGGTATCCGGATTACGGGAGTTTTTGGCCGAAATTAAAGTGGGCTGTCCCGTCACACGTTTGGCAAAATGGAAAACAGCCTGCCAAATGGTGGCCTTGCCGGTTTTGATGGTTTCCAACGAAGCCGGGATTTTTAATATCTTTTTGACTGTTTTGGGGACAATCCTTTTTTGGGGGGCAGCCATTTTAACAGTTATGACCGGTTATGATTATTGGAAATCCGGCCGTAAGTACATGGATGATTAAATTTTAATCTTTGGTCCGTGGATATCGATCGCGAAAGATACGAATAACATCCCGCTGTATAGCCCTTTCGGAAGGTCTATCCAGCTTTTGTTTTTTTAAACAATCTAAATGTCTTGCAACACGTTGACGCAAATCTCCGCATGGTGAGTTTTCGTACCAGGACTCTATTACCTTGGGACGATGAGTCGAACCAAACCTAAAAAGGTTTCGTATAGTGTCTTTAAATGTTTTAGGTTGCTCTGACAAGTCCAAACGAATACCACGTCCTTCGTGAACAACAATTTGAATATTATTTGATTGGTTTTCTTGCATATAAATCCTTTTCCGGTCGTTCTATTTTACTATAAAAGCTAGATTCTGTCAAATCAATCGCGGTGATAAGGATGGTTATTCCAAATGCTTATTGCACGATAAAGTTGTTCGGCCAAAACAACACGGATTAAAAAATGGGGCAAAGTCATTCGCCCAAAAGATAAAATTAAATTTGCCCGTTTTAAAACTTCCTGACCATGACCATTGGCCCCACCAATCATTAAAATGATGTTTTTTGCGTCCTCTTTTGCTTTTTTGAGTTGGCACGCAAATTCGCGGGAAGATTGTGTTTGACCATGTTCGTCCAATGCTATAATAAAAGCATTTTCCGGCAAATCCGATAGCAACAGTTTGGCTTCTGCCTCTTTAATTTCACCGTCTGATAATGATTTTTTTTCCACATATTCACGGATCTCAACTTTTTCGTGAATCTTTCTTAAATACTCACCGATCAGTTGCGCTTCCGGGGTGCTGTTTTTTAATTTTCCGATAGCACGAATCTGTATCATTTTATTTTCTTTTCGTATTTATTTGGCAATAAGTCCGCTATACTGCCAATCGTCCAACCGCGTTTATTTTTTGCCGGAAGTACCACTTTGGCCTTCGGACCGTAGTCAGCAATATATTCCCGACACTTTCCACAGGGAGAAATAACATAACTCGGGATATCCCTGACAGCCACAATCGTGTCAATTTGCATATCAACTTCTGCAGTATTGGCCATACCGATTGCAATAATTTCTGCACATGTGGCAACAGACGGTTGTGTTGTACCGGCATTAAGCGCCTGATAAACATGCCCCGCTTTGGTCAAAACAACCGCAGCAACGACAGAATGATGCTCTGCCTTTTTATATCTTGCCGCCATTAAATCTTTGGCCATATCAACCAAATTTTGTGTGGTAATCTTTGTCATTTACAGCTCCTCAATATCTACAATATTTTCAATCATTTTATCCAAAGATTCGCGATCAATATCTTTATATTCTACCGCCGGTTTGGGTGCTTTTGGCCTTTTTAATGAAGCTGATTTTTTCATATCTTGACGCACGCCATCCGGCAATAATTCTTCTGACCAATCTGCAATTTTTTGAATATATTGAACCGAAACATTTTGTTTTTGCATAATTTCCAGTTGCTTCGGGGTCCAGGCCATTTGCCGGGCAAATAACCAAACCAAAATAATCAATAATCCGGCACGTAACACACCGAAAATAATTCCCAAAATTCGATCCAAGCCGGACAAAGAACTTTTGCGCAAATGATGTGTAATGTGTGCATTAACCAATGTCATCACAATAAGGATAACCAAAGCAATCAGCGCCGAAGAAGTAATTCCCCAAACTTTTATATTATCCACTTTATTCGCCAACAATTTCATCATGGGCTGATAAGAATACAGGGCCCCGATGCCGGATAAAATCCAACTGGTAATCCCCAATAATTCACGCAATAATCCCCGGTATAAAGCAAACAGCACCGAAATAATAGTCGTGACAATCACCACAAAATCAATCATCCCCATTTTATATCTCCTTTAATTGAATCATAGCAAGATTTCCACGACTTGTCCAATCTTTTTTAACCTTTGTTGAAAAAAGTTAAAAGCGTTTTCAAATTGCCGATTTCCGTTGTTTTAAAATCGGATTTTTGTTTTTTGTTGGGGGGCACCAGCGCTTTTTTAAAGCCTAATTTTTCGGCTTCTTTTAAACGTAAGTCCGATTGAGGTACATTCCGTACTTCACCCGATAAGCCGATTTCACCAAAAAAGACCATATCGGCCGGCAACGGATGATTATATACACCTGATAATACCGCCATCACGGCGGCCAAATCTACAGCCGGTTCAGTCAGTCGCATTCCACCCGCCACATTCAAAAAGATGTCTTTATTGGCAAGGGAAATACCGCAACGCGCCTCTAAAACCGCCAAAAGCATGCTCATGCGATTGGAATCCCATCCGACAACAGCACGACGCGGTGAATTACCCGCCATGGGCGCCACCAGCGCTTGGATTTCAACCAGCATGGGACGGGAACCTTCCACACCAGCAAACACACAACTGCCTGAAACATTCCCTTGACGGTCTGCCAAAAACAGGGCTGAGGGGTTAGGAACTTCAGCGAGGCCTTGTTCGGTCATCTCAAAAACACCGATTTCATCTGTCGCGCCAAAGCGATTTTTGACCGAACGCAAAATGCGGAAATGATGCCCGCGATCCCCTTCAAAATAAAGAACCGTATCGACCATATGTTCCAAAACACGCGGACCGGCCAACGTCCCTTCTTTCGTCACATGGCCCACCAAAAACAGGACGAAACCGCGCTTTTTGGCAAGGCGAATCAATTCATGCCCGCAAGCCCTGACTTGCCCCACCGTTCCCGGCGCCGAATCAATCATATCCGAATACATGGTCTGGATAGAGTCAATAACGACGATATCCGGTGCATCATCCGCATCCAATGTTGCAACAATATCTCTCACACGCGTTTCTGAGGCTAAATCCACAGGAGCATCAGCAAGCCCCAAACGCATGGCACGTAAACGCACCTGATCCACCGATTCTTCCCCGGAAATATAAGCAGTTTTCACGGGATTCCCCACTTTATTGACCTTCTTGGCAAGGGCAGAAACAGCCTGTAATAACAAAGTGGATTTACCGATACCGGGATCACCGCCCACCAAAATAACTGATCCGGGGACAAGGCCGCCGCCAGCCACACGATCCAGTTCACCGATCCCAGATTTCAAGCGAAAAAGTGTTTCCGGAGAACCACGCAAATCGGAAAATTGAATGGCATGTCCACCTGTGCCTTGAGTGGCAGTCGGAGAATCCGGCGTTACAATAGCCTCTTCTTGAATTGTATTCCATTCGCCACACGCCGAGCATTGACCCGCCCAGCGCCCATAGGTCGCTCCGCAATTTTGACAAACAAAATGTGTTGTTTTTTTAATCATTCTTCTGCCTTGACTTCCATGTGGATGGGGCCTTTGGAAGAACCGGCCACAAATTGGCGCACATAGGGGTTATTGGTCTTATCCAATTCTGCCACCGTACCCATCCAAATGATTTTACCATCATACAGCATCGCAATTTTATCGGCAATTTTGCGGGCGCTGGTCATATCATGGGTAATGGTGAGCGCTGTCGCCCCCAATTTTTTCACACAACGGACAATTAAATCATTGATGACATCTGACATACTAGGATCCAGCCCTGTGGTCGGTTCATCAAAAAATAAAGTATCCGGATTCATCGCAATCGCGCGTGCCAATCCGACCCGTTTTTTCATTCCCCCGGATAAATCAGCGGGATAAGCATCCGCAACATCCGGTTTAAGCCCCACTTCAGCCAATTTTTCTATAGCAATTTTTTTGGCCTTTTCACGGGTCATTCCTTTTTGTTGCAAGGCCGCAAAAGATACATTTTCCCAAACGGATAAACTGTCGAATAAAGCCCCGCCTTGAAACAACATACCGATTTGCTGACCATTAAATTTGATTTCTCCTTTATCGGGTTTTAATAATTCCAAAATGCATTTGAGCATAACCGATTTGCCCGTTCCGGATCCCCCGATAATCACGATTGATTCCCCTTTTTGAACGGTCAAATTAACCCCGTTTAAGACAATTTTGTTGCCAAAGGCTTTGTGCACATCTTTTAATGCAATTTGTACATTTTTCATGGAATACCTCACATATTAAAAAATGCTTCGGTGAGCAAATAGTTAAAAATCAAAATACTGGCGGATACCACCGCATTGGTTGTGGCTTGTCCCACACCTTGGGCCCCGCCTTTGGAACGAAAACCGTTGTAACAGCCCATTAAAGCAATGATGAAGCCAAAAACAGCGGCTTTTACCAGACCTGAAATAATATCCATCGCCTTTAAATAATTCCAAGTATTGATTAAGTATGTGGTTGCATTAAAATCCATTTTATACACACCCACCATATATCCCCCGCATACCCCCAGAACATCACCGATTAACACCAAGATAGGCATCATCAATACACCGGCCAAAATACGCGGTGCAATCAAATATTTAAAAGGATTGGTATTTAGTGTGACCAAGGCATCCACCTGTTCTGTCACGCGCATTGTACCGATTTCGGCGGCCATCGCCGCACCGATACGCCCGGCCACCATCAATGCCGCCATAACGGGAGCCAATTCACGTGTTACCGCCACCAACACCACCATCGATACAGCTCCTTCCGCCGAAAATTTGGAAACGGCTTCATAAGTTTGAATTGCAATCACCATCCCCGAAAAAAGCGTCGTTAAAGCCACCACGGGTAACGAATAAAAACCGATTTCAATTAATTGACGTAACAATTCTTTAAAATAAAAAGGTTTACGTAAACACGCCATCACGGCTTTTGTTGTAAAAATAGCCAAATCACCGGTGGCATAAAAAAAGCGCATCATGACCTGCCCCAGCGTATTCACAAAAGTTAAAAATTTTTGCATAAAAACTCCTTATCTGCTTCAATTGAGTCTAGCCCAGTACGCACAAAATTGCAAGCAAAAAAAGACAGGTCATCAGACCTGCCTTTTAGCGATTGTTTCTAATTTTAAAACATATATTTCAATTTCAGCATTAAAGTATCGGAATTCATCTTGGAAATATTATCACGTTTTCCACCGTCTTCATTAACCCAAAGATGACGATATTCCAAATCCACAGCCATTGCCGCATTCCCGGCCCAATCGGGCAATTCAAATGTTTTTTCCAATCCGCCGATTACTTGGGTTGCGATACTGTTGTTGTGATCCCAACGTGCATAGCCCAAACCGCCACCCACATAAGGTTCAGCCCACCATCCCGTATCGGGAATAACCGCTGTTACATTCCCCAAAACAGCACGAAACCGACGTGTTTTTCCGATATCCGGCTTTAAATCCAGCCTCAATACTTCGGCTTCTGCACGAAAATCCACCCAATCTGTCGGTAAAACAGTTCCCGCAAAAAGAGATAGCATCCCCGAAAAGGTATCATAATCCGATTTCATACCATCCGTCCATGCATGACCGCCATTCCAACTGGCACCATAACCCAAACCGGCATAATATTCAGCCGTTGCGGCTCCGGATATCAATAATCCCGCCGCGACACATGTCAAAAATTTATTCATTTTGCCTCCTTATGATGATTATCCTATCCAGAACAGATTTTAAAGTCAAGATTTTTTTGCAATGGTTTGACATATTCCGTAAAATCTTGTAAAATAAACCTATGACAGAACTATCACATATTCGCAATTTTTCCATTGTAGCCCATATTGATCACGGAAAAAGTACTTTGGCCGACCGCCTGATTCAAAAATGCGGGGCCGTTTCCGATCGTGAAATGAAAGCCCAAATTTTGGATAATATGGATATTGAACGCGAACGCGGAATTACAATTAAAGCCCAAACGGTGCGGTTGAAATACAAAGACTATATTTTAAATCTGATTGATACGCCGGGACACGTGGATTTCGGCTATGAAGTCAGTCGTTCCTTGCATGCTTGCGAAGGATCTTTGTTGGTCGTGGATGCGACCCAAGGCGTGGAAGCACAAACTTTGGCTAACGTTTATAAAGCGCTGGATGCCAATCATGAAATTGTGCCCGTTATCAACAAAATTGATTTACCAGCCGCCGATCCTGATCGCGTGAAAAATCAAATAGAAGATGTCATTGGTTTAGATTGCGAAAATTGTCCATTGATTTCTGCCAAAACCGGTATCGGCACAGATGAAGTATTGGATGTCATTGTGAATCGCTTGCCTGCGCCACAGGGTGATCCGAAGGCGCCACTCAAAGCTATGTTGGTGGATTCTTGGTATGACGCTTACTTGGGCATTGTTGTTTTGGTGCGTGTGGTGGATGGCGTTTTAAAGAAAAACGAACAAATTCAATTTATGTCCACAGGGGCAACCTATAAGGTGGAACGCTTGGGTTATTTTACCCCGAAAATGCAAGATACCAACGAAATTCAAACGGGCGAACTCGGCTTTGTGATTTGTGGCGTTAAAACCATTGGCGAAACCAAAGTCGGTGATACGATTACAGATGAAAAAATGCCTTGCGCGGAGGCTCTGCCCGGTTTTAAACCCAGCCAAAGCGTGGTGTTTTGTTCAATGTTTCCCGTGGATATGAGCGATTATGAAACCTTAAAAGAAGCCATTGAAAAACTGCAACTGAATGATGCCAGTTTCCAATTTACCCCCGATAAGTCTATGGCGCTGGGACAAGGATTCAGATGCGGATTCTTGGGACTTTTGCACATGGAAATCATTCAAGAAAGACTCAATCGTGAATTTAATTTAGATTTAATTACCACGGCACCGTCAGTGGCTTATAAGGTTTATAAAACCAACGGCACAGAGTTGGTGATGCACAACCCTGCCGATATGCCGGATGTGACAACAATTCGCAAAATTGAAGAACCTTGGGTCAAAGCCACGATTTTAACCCCCGATGATTATTTGGGCAGCATTTTACAATTGTGTACAGAGCGGCGCGGAGAACAATTGGACTTGACTTATGTGGGTAATCGTGCAATGGCTGTGTATCGGTTGCCATTGAACGAAATCGTGTTTGATTTCTATGATCGGCTAAAATCTATTTCGCGCGGGTACGCCAGCTTTGATTATGAAGTGGATGAATACCGCGAATCTGATTTAGTACGCGTTAATATCTTGGTACATGGAGAACAGGTGGATGCACTGGCTTTCTTGGTGCATCGTTCTCAAGCCGAACGTCGCGGACGTCAAATTTGTGCCAGATTGAAAGATTTGATCCCGCGGCATCAATTTAAAATTCCCATTCAGGCCAGTATCGGCGGTAAGATTATTGCGCGTGAAGATATTTCTGCTTACCGCAAAGATGTGACAGCGAAATGTTATGGCGGCGATATTACCCGTAAACGCAAGTTATTAGAAAAGCAAAAAGAAGGTAAAAAGCGCATGCGCCAATTCGGTCAAGTGGAAATTCCGCAAAACGCCTTTATCCAAGCCCTTAAAATCGGAGATGAATGATGGAACAAACAAAAAAAGAATCCCTGATCAAAAAATATTTTGACTTTTATCAAAAGAAAGTCTTGCCAGAAGTGGAAAAACTGGCCACTCAGAAAAAAGAGGGGTATCATGGCCTTTATACACATACGGATGCAGTGGTATTTCGTGCCCTTGATTATGCGTTGGAATCGGGGGAAAATCCGATGCCGGTTTTGTTTGCGGCCGCTTGCCATGATATGGCGCGCACGCATGATCATTATGATAAAGAACATGGTCACAGGGCTGTGCCTTTGGCCCAAAAAGTGATCGCAAAATTTCCCGGAAAAATTTCCGAAAAAGAAGAATTTTTGGTGTGTTATGCCATTCAAAACCATACGGAAGGCACCCAAACAAATGATTATATTTCTGCTTGTCTTTGGGATGCAGACAGAACCCGACTGGCGTGGGAACACCTTATGCCAAAAAGGTGGCTTCTGGAAATGCCAAAAAATATATCGCCTGGCAAAATAAAACCCTGGGGCGCACAAACAAGGACAGAGAAGGAATTCAAACAATTTCGTTAAAGAAAGACAAAAAGGATCTGATGGCTTTCATCGAAAAACTGAAAAGTCTTTCGAAATAAGCCGCTTTCGGGGTGATGTTTTTTTCTGATCTTCAAGACCGGCCTGAGCCAAAATTACTTTTAAAAAAGGACAGGATTGTTTTTCTTTCGGCTTTGAATCGGTATAAAGGACAATTTCTTTCAAGTGCCCGTCTTTTTGCGGTTGCATATAGGATAAATATGAAACAGGCAAAGAATCTTCCCCCGTGTATTTTTTGGCAGCCAGCGGACTGTCTTTTAATAAGGCGTCGTATTCTTTTTTAAATTGCGGATTTTGACATAACGTATCAAATGTTTTTTGCCATAAACTGATAAAACCCGTAAAGCCTGGATCAGCCGGACTGATCGCTTTTTGAAAACGTTCCCCGTTTTTTTCAGCATCAATCAAAAAACGCCCGTATCGATCTGTTTTTTTGGCATCAAAAACTTTTATTTTTTCAAAAGGCGTATTCATTAACGCATGAATAACCAAATCCTTATTTTGATCCAATAAAGGGAGCAAATCCGGCACCGCTTCATAATCAAATTGCCATAAAGGATAATTTAATTCTTTTTCATCCACTTTAACCCCAACCAAAATTCCCCCCTGAGGATGAAGCGGATTTCTGTATTTTTTCAAAAAATCCATATGATTTTTGGCTGATTTTTTGTTTTCAAAAACATAAAAGCCATAATCTTGACCTCCCATTCCCATGCCAATGGCTTGCGCTCCCTCTCTGAAGAAAGATTTTAAATAGCGAATATTGCGACTGGCGTGAAAAAATTCCTTCATAACTTAATAAAACTTATTATTCCTGGGAAAACCGACAGGCGGCACTTTACCCACACTGGCACGACGTCCCAACCACAGTGTCATATCCGGTTCGATATGAATGCCGTTGCCCGAAGGATAAGGCAAACCTTCCGCCCAATTAAAGAAACGCACATCAGATAATTTAGCATCATTATATTTTTGTAAAATAACCCCGGATCCTCTTGTCATAGCCGGAATTTCGTCAGCTTTAAAGACCAACAATTTGCGATTATTACCGATCACAGCAACCGAATCACCCGCCACTTCGCGACACAAATATGCCTTATCATTATCGGCCAAATTCAAAATAATTTTACCCGCACGTGTTTGAGCAATAATGTTGTTGGAATCCACAACGAAGCCCTTACCCGAACGACTCGCCACCAACAATTTTTGATCAGGCTTAAAAATAAACATTTCCACAACATCTGCATCCTCCGGCAGATCAATCGACAAGCGAATGGGTTCGCCGAAACCACGCCCGCCGGCAATATCATTTCCCAAAATAGAATAGAAACGTCCGTTGGTCGCAAACAACATAATATGATCAGTGGTATAGGTATTGATCTTAAAGGCCAAAGAATCGCCTTCTTTAAATTTCAAATCTTCCGTACCGGCATTGCCTTTCAGGGCGCGAATCCAACCTTGTTTGGAAAGCACCACTGTAATGGCTTCTTTTTCAATCAGAGTTTCAATGTTCATTTCGACTTCTTGGACTGCGCCGGCAATTTGGGTACGACGACGCCCGAGTTCCGTTTTAATACCGAAATCTTTTTGAATTTGTTTAATTTCTTGGGTGAGTTTTTCTTTGCGTGCCATGTCATCCGCTAACAAATTTTCCAAACCAGCTTTTTCCAAAGCCAATTCTTCAAATTCATTTCTCAGTTGCATTTCTTCCAATTTACGCAAAGAACGCAATTTCATATTTAACACTGCTTCTGCTTGAACATCTGTTAAAGCAAATTCCGTCATCATGATGGGTTTGGGTTCATCTTCATTACGAATGATTTCAATCACGCGATCCAAATTCAAATAGGCCGTCAAAAAGCCCTGTAATAATTCCATACGATGGGCAATTTTTTCCAAACGAAAACGCGACCGACGAATTAAAACTTCTTCGCGATGTTTCAACCAAGCACCAACCACTTCGGCCAAACTCATCACTTTGGGCGTGTGGTTAGAGGTTAAAACGTTCATATTCAGATTGAAATTGATTTGTAAATCCGTGTTTTTAAACAGGTGTTCCATCAGCTGTTCGGGAATAACCAAGCGTGATTTGGGTTCCAAAACAATGCGCACATCTTCGGAAGATTCATCGCGCACATCAGCCAATAACGGCAATTTCTTTTCCGATAGCAACTTTGCAATACGCATAATTAAATCAGATTTTATCACACCATAGGGAATTTCAGTAATCACAATTTGATATTGTCCGTGCCCCAAATCTTCACGTTCCCATTTGGCACGCAATTTTAAAGCACCACGCCCTTCCGTATAAACTTTTACGATATTGGCTTTATCTTCCACCAAAATACCGCCTGTCGGAAAATCCGGCCCTTGAATAAAATCGATCAGCTTTTCTGTGGGTGCTTCAGGATGGCGCAATAAATAAAGTGCCGCATCACAAATTTCGCCCACGTTATGTGGTGGGATATTCGTTGCCATACCGACCGCAATACCGTTAGACCCGTTGGCCAATAAATTCGGAAAAGCCGCCGGCATCACACAGGGTTCCTCATCCTCACCATCATAAGTGGGTTCAAAGTCCACGGCATCATCATCCAAACCTTCCATCAAGGCTAAAGCCACCGCTGTCAAACGCGCCTCAGTATAACGCATGGCCGCTGCCCCGTCGCCATCGATATTGCCAAAGTTGCCTTGCCCGTCCACCAAAGGATAACGCACGGCAAAACTTTGCGCCAGACGCACCATTGCTTCATAAACGGAACTGTCGCCGTGCGGATGGTATTTACCAATCACATCACCCACTACGCGAGCACATTTTTTAAAGCCTTTATCGGGATCCAGTTTGAGTTGACGCATGGCCCATAACAAACGCCGATGGACAGGCTTTAATCCATCACGTACATCCGGCAGTGAGCGTGCTACAATAGTGGATAGTGCATACGCCAAATACCGTTCGGACAAGGCATCCGCCAGTTGCTGTTCTTGAATTTTAGGTGTTGTCAATTCTTCACTCATGATTTCATTTTACGGGATGTTGACATAAAATGCAAGTAATTTTTGGGAAAAAGTCAGATAATCTGTAAGCCGGGTTCTGTCATAGTGCAATCATTCGTCTGGCGTTTTCATTACTGAAAAGCTCAAGCAACCTACCTGGCGACGGCCGGATCAGGACTTCCGTTTGACGCAGCAATTTATTCAATCGCCGTCCGTCTGAGTTTGGTCTTGCTTCCGATAAGGTTTGTCCTGCCATTCATCTCTCGATCAATGCGGTGGGCTCTTACCCCGCCGTTTCACCCTTACCCGTAAAATGGGCGGTTTGTTTTCTGCGACACTGTCTGTCGGGTTACCCCGCCCGGACGTTATCCGGTATCGTGTCCTTTGGAAGCCCGGACTTTCCTCCAATCTTTCGATCAGCGATTGCCCGATTATCTGACGTTTAGGATTATACCATAAATGCCCCCAAAAGTCAAATACGGTAAAAGTGACCTTTTTTATTGCAATTTGTGAAAATATGTTTTAAAGTGGCCAAGAGTACAGTAAATTAAAAAAGGATCGAGGTATGCGCAAGATAGCATTTTTATTATTGACGACGACATTGATGGCGGGGACGGTGTATGCCGGCAGCAGCTTGTTTAAACACAAAAAATCATCCAATCCGTACGGAGTGAACGCAATTAACCTGCATATTTGTTCCGAACTGGAATGCCCGGAGGTTCGGATTGTTTCGGGCGATTGTAACGGTGAACATATGGAGATGCAATACGGTGTATGCTTGTGTGAAGAAGGGTATGTAGCCAATGGCACAACTTGTACCGAACAGAATGTTGTTCAAGAACCGCAATCAACAATCGATGGGTGGACGGCTGATGAAAATCAAAATTGCGATACCGCTTCGAAACCGGGACCATGTTCCGTCTGTTTATCTATTGAAAACACCGTCGGTGAAAACGGCAAGAATGAATTTTGGGCAGATTCGAATACGCTCTGCGGACAAAAAGAAATTTGTCTGGATGGGACTTGTCAAGCCGTATCCGGCAGCGGATGTGTTAAAAACAGCGATTGCGCCAATAAGCTGGCTTCGGACAATACTGAATGCGGAACGAACGGTTGTTATTGCAGCTATAATAAACCTTATTCTGATGAAAATTATCCGACCAACACCGGCACTTGTAAGCCGAATAATAATTTCACCGAATTTTTCTACGGAACAGATAATAAAAGGTATATTGCCGTCAGAACACTCGAAGATGTATGGAGCAGTAAAAACTTCTGCGAATCTCTGAATATGCGATTGATGGGCTGGAATGAACTGGAGTGCACGATCGTTGGAAATACTGTAACACTCGGTGGTCCGGATTCACCGATTCAAAAGGCGGCATCGGTTATTTACGGGGATGAGGCGTCATTTTCGCGTGCTTTCGGTTACACCACAGATTATGCCTTAATCCAAATCGCACATACTTTCGGGGAATTGTATTCGACCACAAATAATTTATTCTTCTTTTGCAGATAAGATTTTTTGTGTTGCAATTTGATTGAAGTTTTGATAGAGTCATTTTGAACGGGGAATAGTTTATATTCCGCATGGCCGTAAGGGGCAGGTTTTAAAAAGGAGTCCAATATGCGTAAATTAACATTTTTATTATTGACGACGACATTGATGGCGGGGACGGCGTATGCCGGCGGCAGCTTGTTTAAACACAAAAAGTCATCCAATCCGTACGGTGTAAACGCGATTAACGTGCATATTTGCTCTGAGCTGGAATGCCCTGAGGTTCGGATTATTACGGGCGAATGCGATGGCGAGCATATGGAGATGCGCTACGGTGTTTGCTAATGTGAAGCGGGCTATGTGGCCAATGAGGGGGTATGTGAACCTTGCCCTGAGGGCCAATACAGTGACGGTTTAACGGGATGCCAAGCATGCGGCGAAAGAACATATAAGCCGACGCAAGATTCAACCACCTGTGCACCGTGTCCTGATGATTACGCAACATCCTGCGCGGATACGACGGGGACCAGTACGGCGTGTGCATCAGGGGCTTATTTGGCGGACGGCGCGTGCCATGTATGCCCGACGGAAGGGGCTGCGGTTTGTGAAGGGACCACTTTGACCTGTACGGATGGGTATTATAAAGAAGATTATGATTGTACAGCGTGCCCGAC
>CAMZEQ010000006.1 GCA_947305835.1 uncultured Alphaproteobacteria bacterium
GCGATCACCAAAAACATCCTTTAATTTTTGAGTAATTTTTTTGGCGTAGTCATATTTTCCCATTAATAAAGGACGACCGATTAAACCTTCCCATCCGCCTGTTAAGCAAATAAGACCATCCGTATGGGTACAGAGTTCCTCAAAAGTAATATGCGGCGTTTGCTGTTTATCCGCCCCCATATAATAGGCCGAAAAAAGTTTTAATAAATGCTTATAGCCGGTTTCATTTTGAACCAACAAAACCACTTTATCAAAAGTATCTTCGGATGTATCCAACGGCCCGCGATTTTGTTTGGGAGACTTAACAAGCAATTGTGTTCCCAAAATCGGCTGAACACCCAAGGGAGGCATTTCATGCATCATGGCCATAGCACCGCAAATATTATTGGAATCTGTCACCGCTATGGCCGGCATTTTATTTTCTGCCGCCCACTTGGCGAGTTTGGGCATTTTTATTGCCCCTTCCAACAAGGAATAGGCCGTATGCACATGCAAATGTATAAACTTTGGTGTCATGGGAAAATCATAGCAAATTTTGACAAAAAAATCAAGTTAAAAAGGCTTACTTTAATTCTTGAATTTCACCATCTGTAACACAAATGCGGCGATCCATTTTTCGGGCTAATTCCGGATTATGCGTTGCCAATAACGCAGACAAACCCGTCTCGCGCACCACTTTTAAGAAAATATCAAAAACTTCATCGGCGGTTTTGGGATCCAAGTTGCCCGTCGGTTCATCCGCCAACAACAAAGCTGGCCGATTAGCCAAGGCCCGTGCAATCGCCACCCTTTGTTGTTCACCCCCAGACAATTGCCCCGCCCTGTGGGTCAAACGATGCGAAAGTCCCACCGCTTTTAAAAGTTCTTTGGCGCGATTTTCGGCTTCTTTTCTTTTAACACCAGCGATCAACTGGGGCATCATCACATTTTCCAAAGCGTTAAAATCGGGCAATAGCAAATGCGATTGATACACAAAACCTATGCTTTTCATACGCAAGCGTGTCCTCCCTGCATCGTTCATTTGGGTTGCATTTTCGCCTGCAATTTCTATTGTACCAGATGTCGGTGTATCCAATAATCCTGCGATATGCAAAAGCGTGGATTTACCCGAGCCAGAGGGGCCCACTAACGCCACAATTTCACCCTCATGAATTTCTAAATTTATGTCTTTGAGCACTTCCAATTTGGTGGCATTTTTACCAAAAGTCCGCGCGATATGGGTCAGTTTCAAGGTATTATTCATAGCGCAAAGCCTCCACCGGATCTGTTTTAGATGCTTTCCAACTGGGGTATAAAGTCGCCAAGAAAGCCAAGGCTAAACTCATGCCCGCGACCCATGCCACTTCCGTCAGTTCCACTTTGGCCGGCAGGTGCGATAAAAAGTAAATTTCGGCCGAAAACAATTCGCGCCCGGACAAACTTTCCAACCAATTTTTAATACTGTCAATATGATAACAAAAAGCAAGCCCCAAAATAACACCGCCTAAAGTTCCCACAGCCCCCACCGTTAAACCGGCCAGCAGAAATACCCTTTGTACAGCCCCTTTGGCCATGCCCATTGTGCGCAAAACGGCAATATCTTTGGTTTTATCCTGAACCAACATAATTAAACCGGAAATCATATTAAAGGCAGCCACAATAATAATCAGCGTCAAAATCAAAAACATCACATTACGTTCCACTTCAACGGCATTGAAAAAGGCTTGATTTGTGTGGCGCCAATCGTAAACAACTGCCCGACCGTTCACGGTATCAAATGTGGCATTTAAAACCTGAGGGACTTGAGACAAATCAATGGCAAAAACTTCCAAATGCGACACACTGTCTTTCATACCAAAAAACTTTTGAGCTTCTGCAAGCGGCATAAAAATAAAATTGCCATCATATTCACTCATACCCGAATCAAAGGTTCCCAAAACTTTATAGCTTTTCATTTTCGGTACAGAACCAAATGCCGTCAAGTTGGCTTTGGGTGAAATCAGGGTTATTTTATCACCTGTACGCACCCCCAATTTGGCTGCTAACCGCCACCCCAAGATCACTTGATTTTTTTCAAAATTAATCAGATTCTCACCACGATAATTTTGTTTTAAAAGAAGACGGTCTTCAAAATCTTCACGCATCATTCCACGGACCATCACGCCAGCCTGTCCCGATTCCGCAGTCAGCATCACTTGCCCGTCAATAACGGGAATAACCGTTTGAACACCATCCAATTTCAAAACTTCTGCCTTTAAATCAGTATACTCGGCCAAAGCCGGCCCGAAATCAGGATAAACCCCCAAATGACCGTTAAGTCCCAAGATGCGTCCCATCAGTTCAGCCTTAAAACCGTTCATCACACTCATCACAATAATCAGTGTTGCCACACCTAACATAATCCCCAAAAAGGAAAAGCCCGCGATAACAGATACAAAGCCCGTGCGCTTACGGGACTTCAAATAGCGAAAAGCCAACAATCTTTCAGTTTTATTAAACATAGAGGTAGTGTAGCGCAAGTTTTTAAAAAAGGCAAGCTGAATTTGACAATGAATGTGAAATATGCTATAATTATTTTTATGTTACATATAGAAAGAATGAAAATTATTGAACATCAAAAAACAAAGTGCCGCCGCGCAATTGAACAGCATACAAGAAATGTTATTTTACAAAGTCTTGTTTCTTTTGTTTGTATTGCGGGGGGAATGTATGGTGCACACAAAAAGAATATTGTTATTCCTTTGATCGCTGCCCCATCGTCCGCACACAGCTTGTCCAACTTGATGATTTCTGAAGCAAAACGCAGACGCTATAAGGATATATTGGAAAATTTAGAAAGGGAATAAAATGGATAAATCGAATGCAAAAAAAATTTTAAATCTTCAAAAGGGGATTATCGGCTTTTGCGCTTTGGCAACCCTTTATAATTTATCCGTCATTGTTATCGGTGCCTGCACGAAAGATTCGAAAGCGACCGCAATGGGCATAGGCGGCTCACTTATGACCGGCTGCGGATTGGCAATGGCCGTTAACAACTATTTAAACAATCCACATCGTTAAGAGAAATACGATTGAATATCTCAGAAATAAAATGAAATCAAACAAGAAAAAATCTTACTTTCAACATTGGGACAGTTTTGAAAAATTCGCTTTCTCTTGGGCTTTAGGATTTACAGCCCTTTGTGGTGTGATGGCCGGATTAGATTACAAGTATAATAATAAAAAAGGGGCGATTATACAAAGCTCACTGACTGCAGTTAATGCTTTGTGCGCCACCAAAATTATGTGTGATACACGTAAACGTACCACACAAAAGGAACAAAGATGAAAAAAGAAAAAATTGAATTTAAAGAATACCCGCTGTTACACAGAGTCATGCTTTCAACTTTTTACGGTTTATTTGCATTAAGTGCAGTCATTACGGGCTTTGCCATCAAAAATAACAAAAATGTCACCAACGCTGTCAGCACATTAGGCGCTTTGGCTTTGACAACCCCTTTATACCATATCGCCGCACGCAATGAGACGCGCCAAATGAAACAAGAGCAACGCGATTAAAGAAAATCAACGCAATAAAAAAGGAATAAAATATGAACAAAAATACACAGAAAAATGTATTAAAAACAGCCCTTGGATTTTGTGCCATAGCAACAGTTTTGGGAATCTCCGCCGCACTAATAGGATCATGCAAACAAAGTGCCAAGTTAATTGCAACGGGAGTGGGCGTTGCATTATTAAGTGAAGCAGGGCTGGGAATCGCCCTTGAAAAATATTCAAATCGCCAAAAAGAACTTTGTTAAATCTCTGTTAAAAATCGGGCCATAATTTTGCGAATACCACCACTTTCAAAGGCAACTTCCAACATCTGACCATTTTCACGAATCACCACACCTTTACCAAAGGTTTCGTGCATCACTTGTTTACCTTTACGCGATTTCGGCACCAAATTTTCGCGCGCCCAAGGCATACGCACATCTGAAAAACTGGCACCGTAACCCATGCGATTGTTCCCGCGCATATCAATATGCTCGGCGGGGAGTTCCTTGATAAAGCGACTGGGTAAAGCATTTTGCCATTGACCATAAACACGCCGATTACTGGCATAGGAAATACGGGCTTTCTTCTTGGCTCGCGTGAGTCCTACATAGGCCAAGCGGCGTTCTTCTTCCAATCCCAAATCACCCGCTTCATCCAATGCCCGTTGATGGGGAAAAAGACCTTCTTCCCAGCCGGGCAAAAAAACCGTTTCAAACTCCAATCCTTTACTGGCATGCAAAGTCATGACCACCAACTGATCAGCCGTTGCCACTTCATCATTTTCAGTGAGTAAACTGGCATATTCAATAAATTGTTCGATACTTTCAAAATCCCCCAAAACGTTATAAAGTTCTTGAATATTTTCCACGCGCCCCGGGGCCTCCGGTGATTTATCCAAACGCCACATCATCATATACCCCGATTGTTCCATAACCTCTTTGGCCAAATCCACAGGTGATAAATTTTTGCTGTGTTCTTGCCATGCCGAAACAAGCGCCTTAAAGGTTTCCAAAGATTTTTTAGGGGCTGTTTTCAATTCTGCCTTATCAATCGCCTCAAATAAGCTGAGATGATCTGCCTGTGCGGCGGATTGTAAAGATTGCATGACCGCTTCGCCAATACCCCGACGGGGTTTATTCACCACACGGATAAAAGCCAAATCATCATTCGGGTTCAAAATTAAACGCAGATAGGCCACCGCATCACGGATTTCTTCGCGTTCGTAAAACTTAAAACCGCCGATAATTTTATAGGGAATACCGGCTTGGATGAGTTTGTCTTCAAATTCACGCGTTTGGAAACCGGCACGCACCAAAATCGCCATTTGTGAAAGCGCTGTACCCTGATGTAATTCGTCTTCAATTTGCTCAATCACTTTTTCGGCTTCCTGCGTGCCATTCCAATAGCCTTGAACCGATACTAATTCTCCGCTATTTTTGGTTTCATCAGCCACATGCAAAGTTTTCCCCAGTCGTCCTGTATTATTGGCTATCAATGCCGAAGCAGCCCCCAAAATATGTGCCGTTGAACGATAGTTGCGTTCCAACCGAATAACCTTTGCCGATGGGAAAACTTTATTAAAGTTCAAGATATTATCCACATCTGCACCGCGCCACGAATAAATGGATTGATCATCGTCACCCACACAGCAAATGTTGTTATGTTTTTTGGCGAGCAGGCGCAAAAGCATGTATTGCGCCACATTGGTATCTTGATATTCATCCACCAAAATATAGTGAAATTGCTCCTGATATTCAGCCAACACAGTGGCATTTTCTTGAAAAAGTTTTAAGGGCAACAACAGCAAATCACCAAAATCCACTGCATTCATTTCGGTCAGTTTCTGCTGATACAGTTTATAAAAATCCAAACTGCGTCCTTCACAAAAATCATTAGATTCGGCATGGGTCACTTTATCGGGTGTTAAACCTCTGTCTTTCCAATGCTGAATCACATCTAACATCATTTTGGGCGGATATTTTTTCACATCCACACCATATTGCTGCATCAGGTTTTTAAGCAATCGTTCTTGGTCATCCGCATCCAAAACAGCGAAGTTTTGTTGCAATCCCACATAGCCACCATAACGGCGCAAAATTTTCACACCTATCCGGTGGAAAGTACCCAGCCATGTGCCCAGTGCCGCCGACCCCACCATTTGCTCCAAACGTGCGCCCATTTCCTTGGCAGCCTTGTTGGTAAATGTTACTGCCAAAATTTGCCACGGCAGAGCCAAATGTTGCGCCAAAATATAGCCCACCCGTGTTGTTAAAACACGCGTTTTACCCGTCCCTGCACCGGAAAGGACCAATAAGGGACCTTCCGTCGTCGTTACAGCCTGATATTGTTCAGGATTTAATTCAGATAAAAAATCAATAATATCCGTCATAGTTTCAGCCTACACGAATTTGGCTTTTTTTGCAAGAAAAGATTATCAAAAAACGTCTTGAATTTTCCCGACAAATCATTTATAATCCCGCCATGACCTATATTGATGCGCATTGTCATTTGTTGGATATAAGTGAATTTAAATTGGCTCGAACGGCCGGTGTAGATTCAATTATTTGCAATGCAATAAACCCAAAAGATTGGCATCAAGTTTTAGCCCTTGAAAATGTGATTCACGCCATCGGTATTCATCCATGGCATGTGTCTGATTTACCCGAAAATGCGATGACAGATTTGGAAAAATTATTAGAGCAAAATCCCGGTGCACATATCGGTGAAATCGGCTTGGACAAATGCAAAGGTGATTTTTATAAACAGGAAGAAATTTTTATGTTGCAATTGGAATTAGCCCAAAAATTACAGCGTCCCGTTCATGTGCATTGTGTACGGGCATGGGGAGAAATGTTGCCAATTTTAAAGGGGCATAAAGATTTAAAATATTTGTTTCACGGTTTTTCAGGCGACAAAAATGTCGTTCGTTTTTTATCAGATTACGATGCTTATTTTTCTGTGAATCGTGCCACGAAAATTCCATTGATTCCGGCTGATAAATTACTGATTGAAAGTGATGCGCCCGATGGACTGCCCAGCCCAGCAAATTTACCATTTTTATACTTGCAATTAGGGGTACAGTCGGCACAAATCGAACAAAATTTTCAAAGGTTTTTAAATGGAAGATAGACTTTCCCGTATGCGGTTAATGGTAGGTGAAAAAGGATTAGAAACCTTAAGAAAAAGTCATGTATGCGTTGTGGGATGCGGTGCAGTCGGTGGCTATGCCTTGGAAGCTTTGGCACGCGCCGGAATCGGACATTTATCTTTAATTGATTTTGATACGGTAACTATCAGTAATATCAACCGTCAAATTTTGGCACTACATTCTACCTTGGGGCAAAAAAAAGTGGATGTTGCTAAAGCGCGTATTTTGGATATTGCCCCTGAAATTAAAGTGGATACCTATGATTTACTTATTACTCAAAAAACAGTTCAAACTTTGGCGGATTTAAAACCCGATTTTGTGGTGGATGCCATTGATAGCTTGAATCCAAAAGTTTGTTTAATTGAAACTTTGCTCAAAAACAAAATTCCGTTTGTGTCTTGCATGGGGGCAGCCCTGAAAACAAAACCCAACTTGATTCAAGTGGAAAAAATGAAAAAGACAAAGAATGATCCCTTAGCGGCTTTTATCCGAAAATATTTGCGCAGGCGCTGTGTGGATTTGAATTTTCCGGTTGTTTACTCACCGGAATTGGTACAAGATAAGAGCAAATTGGCTCTTCCCGACACCATTCCCGAAAAAGGGCGTGTACGCCATCAAATGGGCTCGCTGCCCACAATTACAGGTATTTTTGGCCTCACTTGCGCTCAAGTGGTATTGGATTATTTATTGACTTCGTCCAATAAAACAATTTCATAGGCTTCATGGTCAGCCATCACTTTGCGCCATAATTGATTGACGTGACGGTGACCGAATTTTTCACCTCTAAAAGCCCCCAAAACCGGCATATTGAGTTGGTATAAATCACCCACGGCATCCAGTGTTTTATGGGCAATAAATTCTTTGGGATCACGCAGACCTTCGGGATTCATCACACCATCTTTTTCAACCGCCACCACATTTTCCAAGCTGGCCCCTTTGGCCAAACCCATCGCACGCAACTGTTCCACCTCGGATACAAAACCGAAGGTCCGTGCCCGACCAACCAACTCTTTGAAGTTATCCAAGTTTAAATCCAAATGATATTCTTGATGTCCGATCACAGAACTTTGTGGAAAATCGATCATTGTATCCAACACCAACCCCCCGTCATGAGGCGACAAACACACATTAACATCACCGTCTTGAAGCGACACTTTTTTCAAAATTTTAATGGCTTTTTGGGGTGCATCTTGTTCGGCTATACCGGCACATTCAATCAAAGTAATATAATCTTGTGCCGAACCATCCATCAAAGCAACCTCCGGCGCGTCCAATTCCACACGCAAATTAGAAATCCCATAGGCATGCAACGCCCCCATTAAATGTTCAATCATGGAAACCGAAACACCCGCTTTATTGGCCAAACTGGTGCATAAACGCGCATCAGCCACGTTCAGATAAGTCGCCGGTACCACATTATTTTTATCTGTGATATCCGTTCGAACAAATCGAATACCTGTGCCCTTTGGGGCAGGAATTAATTTCATATGTACGGGCAATCCGCAATGTAAACATACACCCACACAAGGCATTTCGGTTTTTAAAGTCTTTTCGGGATAAGTATAATTTTGTTCTGTCATAAAAACTCCTTTTGGTCCATTATGCCGCAAATTCAAAAATAAATCAAGTTTTATTCATTTGGGTAAAAAAACTTGCATTTCTTATTCGGTTATGTAAGACTGGCAAAAAAATAGAATCTTAGCGAAAGGGAAAATATGACACAGATTGAAGAATTATTTAAGTTGAGTTATAAACCAGGTATCTCTGAAGAAAAATTTATGTATGAATTAGCGGCAGAAGCATTTAGAGCCAGTTGTGCTAATTTTGACAGAGTAAAACCAATGCAAAAAGTATATTGGGAAATAAAAAATGGAACACGCAAATCTATGCCGGGCTTAAAATGGATATTAGATTGTTTTTATGAGTTAAAAAGACATCCTGCTGCAATTAGATCCGTGGGATATCCCGAACAAAAACAAACGGAAATGTTGAAAGCAATGCAAGATGATTCTTTAATGGTACTATCAGATCAAAATAGTGTCAAACCAATATCGGGCAAAGATGTTGAAGATAAAGAAAGATCCTTTTTACATCGTTGGCCCAAAAATCGCCATCAAAAAGGTTGGAGTACAGGGGATAGAACGTTTGGACGATTTACAATCAATGCAGATATGAATCCGAACATGATTAAAGAGTTGGACAAATTTTGTTCTAACCATAGATGTGTATATAAAACTTCTTATCCTTCATGTTGGGGAGAAAGAGTGGATCCCGTCAACGTGTACATACATGAACCGATAACAGAAAAATTAAAAAAAGAATTTGTTGGAATTATGCAAAAATATATACGCCATAGTTATTCCAACCATAATCACTTATTGGACGGAGATGTTTTAATCCCTGGCATTACTTGTGCATCAGAATGGACATATGATGAAGGAATTCGGTTCATCCGTTCCCTACCAACCAAATTTCAAAAAGATGCCTTTAACTTTGCACATGGAAAAAACAAAGCTAAAAAAATAGCTATGAGTTTAGGACAACGCACATCATTGGAAGAGTTTTTTAAACTTTATAAACAATACAAACCTAAATTTCAAGCACACACAAAGACTCTCCTTACAAAAATCCCAACTCAAAATGCACCCACACACAAAATTCCCGTAAAAACTGCACCACAAAAAACGCCTACTCCCCCCAGACAACCCACAACAAAAAGTCCTGTGGATAAATTGAAACCTCAACGTTTTATTATCGGGAAAACGGGAGTGAATGGATGTAAATATTTGGATGCAAAAGGTAATGTTGTTATCACTGAAACATATCATCCCAACTGCGTCAAGCGCGTTTATGCCAACGGATTGATAATGCACATGTGGAACAACCCACCATCTACCACCTATACGGATGCTTCCAAAACGGGTAAAGCATCCACCGAAATTATCGTGACAGAAAAGGGTCGTGGTTGCACAAAAGATATCACCACCAATGGTGAATTAAAAAGAAAAATTGAAGCTGTCAGAAAGGCCGGATTATTGGTGACAACTTTGCCAGATACCCCAAAAAGATCCACCACAATCAAGGGACGTTTAATGCGTCATTCTGTGGATCATAACAAAAATACTTTGACACGTACAAAAGGAAAAGTTTCAGGCGCTTAATCTGAATATAAATCCCAATATCCCCCACGAAAGAACATCTTTATTTTGGGGGATTTTGGGCTATCTGAATAGTATGAAACCCGTTAAAATCATCATTCTGGGCATTCAAAGCGCTACCGCCCAAGCTATTTTGGAACAGCTGGCTATTCACGGCTATCCGTCCGAACAAGTCTTTTTGTTAGACCAAAATACAAAAGTATTAAAAAAACAATTTTATAAGGGTGAAGAAAAAAATGTGACTTCCTTAAAAATATTTGATTGGAAACAACCCTGTATCATTTTATTGTGTGATAAAAAAATGGCCCGTTTTTGCCCCCGCAAAAAATTACACAAGCATACCTGGTTAATCGATTGCACCGGATATTTATCCGAAGCCCCGTGTATTGTTCCGGCCTTTAATGAAGGTAAAATCGTTCAGGTTAAAAATCACATTTTATGTGCCCCCACTTCCATGAGTGTTGTTTTAAGTCATGTGTTGTCTGATTTGATTCCCTATCACATTTTAAAAGTGCAAGCTGTCGCATTAATCGGTACTTCTTTTTTGGGCGGTGAAGCAGCCAAAAATTTACGTGAACAAACACGCAGTGTCTATACTCAAATTCCGGTGGAATTATCCCCTCACAGACCACCTTTGGCCTTTAATATGATTCCGCAAATACAAACATCACAACCGCTTACATGTCCCTGTCAGATTCAAAATATTTTGAATTTAGATATCGATTTTTATCATTGTTTTGTGCCCGTTTTTCGTGGATTTTGTTTATTTTTGTCATGCCATTTAAAACATAAAATTCCTCATTTGAATATGCTATGGCAAAATAATTCTTTTGTGCATGTTATGAATTCGAAAGAAAACAATTTTATCTTGTCTTGCGCTGCCACTTTAAGTGAAACCAAGGTCTTTATCATGGATATTCGATATCATGAGGGGATGTTGAGTTTTTGGGTCATCGGGGATGATATTCAAACCGGCATGACCTTAAATACCATCCACATTATTGACAGCCTTATAAAAAAATTTATTTGACATTAGATAAATAATTTTTTATGATAACTGCATGGGTTTAAAGAAAACATTTCAAAAAGCGTCATCTCATTTACGCTTGGAGCGGTTAAAGGAAAAAGTGCAACAACGACAATCGCATATTGCGTTGATATTGATGGTTGTGCTGTGTATGGCTTCCTTTCCTTTTCTGATGCGCTGTTCGCCATCCCAACCAAAGCCGGAAGGAGCAGAAAATGTGACGCAGGAATCAGAAGTTACTCAGCCCCCCTTGCCCGATGAAGTGGTCCATGAAGATTTGGGTGACGCGCCGGTCATTAAAGAGGAACATGTTTCTTTAAATGAGTTGGAACAACGTGTTCAATTAGGTGAGCTGAAAGTTAAAATGGCCCAACTGGATAAAGGCGAAAGTTTATTGACTTTGCTCAGCCAGGAAAACGTCCCGACAGCCGATCGGGTCCAAATTGTGGACGGATTGGAATTGCTGATCAATTTAAAAACCTTACGCCCCGGCATGCAATTTATGTTTTTCAAGGATGGCCCCGCCGTTGTGGGGATTTCGTTAATGACCGGCCAAGGAGAAACTTTGGCGGTTTTACGCGAAGCAGACGGATCCTGGACACCTTTTTCGCACACGGGACGTATTGAAACCAAAACAGAACGTTGGCAGGGAACGGTTGAGGGCAATTTTACAAAATCAGCCAAAAATACCAATGTCCCGGAATCTGTCATTAATCAAATCATTAATGCTCTGGATGGCGAAGTCAATTTTGCATCCGATATTCAAAATGGCACTCAGTTCGATATTATTGCCGAATTTAAACAAACAGAAGGGGGATTGGAAATCGGCGGAAAACAGCTATTGTTCATCGGTTTACGGGGGGGCAGTTTAAATATTAATCGCTATGCCTATACTGCCAAAGATGGCACAACCAGCTTTTATGATGCCAGAGGCAAGAGTTCGGGCAAACGCTTACTGACGCGACCGCTCAGAGCAAAAGCGCGTCTTTCTTCACCTTACGGCCGGCGAATGCATCCGATTTTAAAATATGAAATTTTCCATAAGGGTGTAGATCTGGCGGCCCCAAAAAACACGCCTGTTATGGCGGCTGCAGACGGCGTTATCGAATCCATCGGTCGTAAAGGA
This sequence comes from uncultured Alphaproteobacteria bacterium, assembly GCA_947305835.1. Classification (GTDB taxonomy): domain Bacteria; phylum Pseudomonadota; class Alphaproteobacteria; order CAAHEQ01; family UBA3637; genus UBA3637. Next base: position 11,976 of record CAMZEQ010000006.1, read on the forward strand.
TCATACGGTAAATATATCGGCATCAAACATGCGGACGGCTATCAGACAGCTTATGCCCATTTAAACGGCTACCGTGCGGATTTAAAGGTTAAGTCAAAAGTTAAACGCGGGGAAGTCATCGGCTATGTCGGTTCAACCGGACGATCCACCGGTCCCCATTTACATTTCGAAGTTTTAAAAAATAAAAAAATTGTTAATCCTTTTGGTAAAAACGTGATTGCGGCACGACAATTAAAAGATTTTGATTTAGAACAATTTCAATTTTGGGCCGAAACCGTCCATCCGGATTACAAACAACATGTTGCGGGTAAAATTCCGCCGGTTCCCGCACCGAAACCTTTTTAAGAAAAACTCTTGATTTTTCCCCAAAAAAGGAGTAGCTTGTTCTCCAACAGAAGGGAGAACAAATGAAGAAGTTGTTGATATCTGCATTGCTCTTATTGTGCATGGGTGGCGGTTATTATTTCGGCATACGTCAAAAAGGATCGATGATGCCTATGCCCGCAGGGGGCACACCTTATGTCCCGGTCGGCATGCCCACACAACAAAACGTTCAAGATCAAACACGCTTTATTGCCTTGGTCAGGCCATTAAATGCGGTTGATATCAAAACTCAGGTATCAGGGGAAATAAAGGAAGTGCTGTTTAAAGACGGACAAATGGTTCAGGAAGGCGATGTATTACTTTTGATTGATTCCGACAGGTACCAAGCAAATTTAGCCGTAGCCGAGGCTACTTTAGCCAGGGCAAAGGCCGATGCAAAACAGTTGCAAAGTGATTATAATCGCCAAAAGCAACTTTATAAAGATAAATTCGTTTCAACCGCAGAATTGGAAAAATCAGAAAGTCGCTTGGCTCAAGCACAAGCCGCCGTTCAACAGGCTGAAGCCAATGTCAGTTTGGCCAAAATAGATATGGCACATACAGCCATTAAATCCCCTATTTCTGGGCGTATCGGTCAGGCTTTAGTGACCAAAGGTAACTATGTTACTTCCGCCAGTGGTGCATTGGCCCGTATCGTACAAACAACTCCGGTTAAGATCAGTTTTTCCATTACAGATAAAGAACATTTACAAATGAAAAAAATCTTACAGGAAAAAGGCCGTACAGATTTACCGGATTTACAAATCGAATTGGCCGACAAATCTGTTTTGCCATTACCGGTAAGTAAAGTTTATATCGACAATGAAATGGATATTCAAACGGCCACAATGAATTTATATGCCGAATATGATAATGCGGATGATTTATTAATCCCGAATGATCATGTCAATGTTCTGTGGCAAAACAGCCAGCCACGTATCGTTGTGACCATACCGCAAACGGCGCTGTATAACGATGCCAACGGAACGTATGTTATGAAAGTCAATGATGACAATACCGTCGTTCAACAATATGTCATACAGGGTGAAACATTAGACAGACAAATCGTAGTCGATGGTTTAAAAGCGAATGAAAAAATTGTTTTATCCGGTGGTCAGAAATTACGCAGCGGACAACCGATCAATCCCATTCAAGCTGAGGTCCGATAATGTTTTCTTCATTTTTCATCAAGCGTCCTCGTTTTGCCGCCGTTTTAGCAATTATTCTGTCTTTGGCCGGATTTATTTGTTTGTTTAATTTGCCGGTCGATTTATACCCCGATGTCACGCCGCCGGAAGTTCGCGTGCGCGCGACCTATCCCGGCGCCAGTGCCGATACCATAGCCAAAACCGTCGGGATTCCCCTGGAAGACGGTATCAACGGTGTGGATGATATGATTTATATGTCATCCAACAGTATGGACGGATCTTATATGCTGACCATTACGTTCCGGGCCGGTACGGATCCGGACATGGCAACCGTTAAAGTTCAAAACAGAATCCAACAGGTACAATCTTTGTTACCCGCAGAAGTTCAACGCTATGGTTTGCGTGTTGTAAAAGCATCCAGCAGTATTTTGGCATTTGTCAGTTTTTATTCTCCTGATTCATCCGTCAATACCCGAGACATCAATGATTATTTACAAAATAATGTGGTCAAGCCCTTATCTAAATTAGACGGAACAGGAGAAGTGACCGTTTACGGGGCCAAAAAAAGTATGCGTATTTGGCTGGAT
>CAMZEQ010000007.1 GCA_947305835.1 uncultured Alphaproteobacteria bacterium
TCTTTCTTTTGGCAATTATACATCAGGGGGTTATCCTGCATTTTTGTTTGGGACAAATTTGACGGGATGGCCTGGAAGTGGACCTTATGAAACAAAACCCAATGGATGGCGCTCAAAAGCAAGAATTTGGTATTGTAAATTATACAACAATGGTACATTAGTTCGTGATTTTATCCCTGTTCTTGACTGGGACAATACACCCGCAATGTTTGATCGGGTCAATAATCAACTGTATTATAACCAGGGAAGTGATACAGATTTTTTAATTCCGCCACAATGATTATTGGCTCACCCAAATGACGCGTGCCATCCACAAAATATCATTTGGGGCCAAAATAACGTCATCACATTCGGGATTCAAGGATTTTAATTCCACCTGATTGAGAGAACGGCGTTGAAATTCTTTCACCATTACTTCGCCAGAAGTTGTTTTGGTAATCACACGATCCCCTTTGCGAATTTCCGAATCGGGAGCAACAATCAACTTGTCCCCATCACGATAGACAGGCTCCATACTGTTACCGGAAACTTCCAAAGCATACACCTTTTTATCCAATGTGAAAGGAAATTCCACGGCATCCCAATCATCCGACAATATCGGCCAACCTTGCGAATCAAAATAACCGTCCCGTCCCGCTTTGGCCAAACCCAATAAAGGAACCATATTTTTGGGGTTTTGATAGCGTTGTCCCGCAAATTCCATAAATTCAAAAACTGTTGTATTTGTGGCTTTTAAAACTTTGTTCATACTTTCGGTGGAAGGCCAGCGCTTACGCCCATCCGTACCGATTCGTTTAGATTTGTTAAAGCTTGTCGGATCCAAACCCGCTTTTTGTGCCAACGCCGACAAAGAAAGCCCTTTTGCTTCGGCCAATTTTTCCAACCCCATCCATATTTCATTATAAGAAAGCTGCATTTTACATCCTTTCGCTTATTAGTTGTGAATAACCTTAGCATATTTTTCACCAAAAGTCAATAGGAATTTTTTCTTATTTTTATCTTGACAATTTCAAAAAAATATGTTAGTTCTTGTTTTGTTCTTTTTTTTAATAAGATAAGGAGACTAAAATGAGGAATAAATACCTGTCCAATGTTGATAACCGGCCGACCATACCTTTTTCATCCAGCGAAGAGGCTTGGTTTTGGTACTGTTTATGCGAAAATTTAAAACATGAACGCAGCCACAATAATTCATCAAAAATTGCACGTCCTTGCGAATCGTCTGACATTGCAATTGCCGTCAAAAGATTGATGCGCAACGGCACTTTACACCCCGAACATTTAAAAGTCTTAGCCAAATACGGTTATGCCCAAGTACCACCCCATGAACATTTCGGGGATACCCCACGCATTTGTCGCTTATGGCAGGAGGGATTGAAATTTTTGGGGCAGTTGTTAAAACAAAAAGGAATCGTTTACGCCTCGTAATATAGGGAGTTTTATATGATTTATATACCATCCGTTCATGCCTACCGTTATCCGTTTGCATATGTTGCTTTTGGCGGAAATTCGACCCGATGGTGGACACATTTTTTAAAAAAAGATTTTTATCATGTGGCTCTTTTGATCGGCAATGGTTTCGAATGGTTATTAATTGATCCGATTGCCCATTATACCGATTTAATTTTAATTCGGCGAAAAAATGCGCCCCAGATTTTAAGGGAAAAAGGCTATCGATTAATACGCACCACTCCAACCGTTCCGGGCAAAATAAAATTTCACCTGCGTCCTTTTACCTGCGTTGAAGCAGTTAAGCGTTTTTTAGGCATTACAAACACCAAAATTTGGACACCTTATCAACTTTTTTTATACCTGAAATCACAAAAAAGGAAAATTTTCCTTGACAAATGAAAAAATTTGTGCTATAATGCGAATCAGTTAAAAGATAGAACTGTATCTGAAAGAACTTTTCAAGAAATTGAAAGGTTCTTTTTCTATTTTTAGTTGTATAACAAAAAAGGAGAAAAAATGGCCGATATACCTTCACTTTATCAATCTTATCAACAAGCCCTTGCCGAACGCGGCAATTGGGAATCCGTTTGGCAAGAATGCTATGCGTATGCCCTACCTACACGCGAAACAACCTTTGCACCAAGTTCCGGCAAAGTCCCGGGGCTTTATGACGCGACCGCTATGGATGCCACAGATCGTTTGGCTGCATTGATGCTATCCGAATTAACACCGCCGTGGGTAGAATGGTTTCATTTGACGGCCGGTGCCGAACTATCGGACGGCGAAAAAGTCCAAATTGCCCCGAGCCTTGGTAAAATTTCACAAAAATTACAAATGCATTTGGACCGCAGCAATTTTTCAACTGAAATCCATCAATGTTATTTGGATTTGGTGACAGTGGGTACCGCTTGTTTGTTATTTGAAGAAGCCCCTATCGGTTCCAATAGCGCCTTTAAATTTACCGCTGTACCACTGAATGAAATTTGTTTGGCCGAAGGCCCCAGCGGTCGTTTGGACAAAGTTTTTCGAACTTTCCAAATGGATGAAGATGCCTTTGTGGCCAAATTTGGTATTCAAAAACTACCCAAACGCGATTCGGATGACAAATCACCTTTGCGCATTATAGAAGCCTTAATTCCGCGCGTCAAAGGCGGCTATGATTATATTGCCTTTTTAGATCCCAATAGCCAGCTCATCCCAAGCGATGACACACAGGAGTCACCTTTCCTCCTGAGGGAAACATATTACACCACTTCACCCTTCATCGCTTTTCGCTGGCTGAAAGCCCCGGGGGAAACTTACGGCCGTTCCCCTGTCATGAAAGCCCTGCCCGATATTAAAACCGCCAACAAAGTCGTGGAATTGATTTTGAAAAACGCCACGATTGCCGTGACAGGTATCTGGCTGGCCGAAGATGATGGTGTTTTAAACCCCGCCAACATCAATTTGACCCCGGGCGCGATTATTCCAAAAGCCGTCGGTTCCAAGGGCCTTACGCCTTTGGAATCCCCTGGTAAATTTGATGTATCGCAATTGGTCATCAAAGATTTACGCGAACGCATTCGCCATGCCTTGCTGGGCGATAAACTGGGGACCGTTTGCGATGAAATGAAAATGACCGCCACTGAAGTTTTGGAACGCACCGAAGAAATGATTCGCATTTTGGGTGCCACTTACGGACGTTTACAATCCGAACTTTTAACCCCGTTGATTGAACGTGCTGTAAACATCTTACGCAAGCGTGGTGAAATTCATGAAATCTTTTTGGATGGGCAATTGCTCAACATCACCTATAAATCTCCCCGTGCCGAAAACCAAGCCCAGAAAGATGCACAAAAAGCTTTAGCGTGGCTGGCCGCCGTGGGCGGAATGGGTCAAGAAGCGCTCAGTAAAATGAATGTGCCGGAAGTTTTAAAATGGCTAACCGATAAAATGGGATTGCCCGCCAACTTCATTCAACAACCTGAGGTCATCCAATGAATCAAGTTGCCCGTGCTTTGGTAAGACTTTCCAACACACCCGACGGTAAAGTCGTTTTAAATTATTTAACCCAAACGATTACAAATCGTGTCTTGGCCCCACAAGCCAGTAATCAGGAATTATGGTATTTAGAGGGCCAACGTGCTTTTATTGCCACGTTACATCATCTGATACAACAAGGAAAACAACCATAAAGGAGAAAAAATGTCAGAAAAAATAGCCGAAGAAACACCCGTTATTCCCGAAAAATTTTTGGATAAAGAGGGAAAATTAAACACCAATGATTTATTAAAATCTTATTTAGCTTTGGAAAAAAAGATGAGTATGCCACGCCAAACCCCACAAGGCACCATCCCCAATAAAGCAGAAGAGTACAAAATTTCCCCCAAAAACCCATTATTAGTTTCAGACAACGAAATCAACAAACGTCTGTTTGCACTGGGGCTGACCAATGAACAAGTGCAAGGCGTTTATGATATTGCGGCAGATTTCATCTTGCCCCAATTGGAAACTTTTGCCCGTGAAGTTGGCGCCGATAAAGAATTAAAGGCCTTGGAAGAAGAATTCGGCGGACCGGAACAATTTAACAATATTGCCCGCGAACTTTCTGCATGGGGTGAAAAGAATTTAGATGCAAAAACTTTCGAGGTTTTAGCATCCAGCAAAGATGGTATTTTAACACTTTATCGCCTGATGCAAGAAAAACAAGAGATGCCCGTTTTAACGGGAAAAAGTCGTCCCGAAAATATGGACGATGAAAAAACTTTACGCCGATTGATGCAGGATCCAAAATATTGGAAAGATCAAGATCCGGAATTGGTCGGTCGTATTGAAAAAGGTTTTAAACGTCTTTACGGCTAAAACCTTTTTGCCGCGGATAAGCTGATTGCCCCGCAACTAACCAGCCTTGATAAAGGGCGAAGATTTTCTTCACAACCTTTTATAAGGATTTTTTTAACTTATAACATGGAGAAAATAATATGACAGTTTCAACTGCAATCGATGCTTCATTTATCAAACATTTTGAAGCCGATGTTCATACAGCCTATCAACAACAAGGCTCTAAATTACGCAATACCGTCCGTTTTAAAGGCGGTATCACGGGTTCCAGCACCACCTTTCAGGTGATCGGTGCTCAATCTGCCAACCAAAAATCAGCCCGCAATGCCCAATTGACACCTGCCGCCGTGACACATGCCCCGGTGGAATGCACTTTGGCCGACTGGTATGCCGGCCAATGGGTGGACAAGTTGGATGAATTGAAAGTCGGACATGATGAACGTAAAGTTTTGGCCACCGCCGGTGCTTATGCATTGGGGCGCAAAACGGATGCGTTGATTATTACGGCTTTGGCCACCGGAACACAAACAGCCGGTACTTCTTCTGAAGCCCTGACAAAAGACCGCATCTTGTCAGCTTTTAAAACACTCAATACCAATGAAGTTCCGGATGACGGCGAACGTTATGCGTTGGTGGGGCCCGCCCAATGGAATCAACTTTTGAGCTTGGATGAATTTTCCAACGCCAACTATGTGGGTGATGCACATCCGCTTTTAACAGGATCTGAATCCCGTAAATGGATGGGAATCAACTGGATTATGCATACGGGATTGCCCACATCCGGTTCAGGATCCAGCGCCACCACAACCTGCTTTATCTATCATAAATCCGCCATCGGTTTGGCTGCCGGCCAAGACATTGTTACTGATATCACATGGCATGGTGATTATGCTGCCCATTATGTCAATAACATGATGAGCCAAGGCGCTTGTTTAATTGACGATAAAGGCGTTGTTAAGATGGTTTGTTTGGATATTCCGCCGGAACCTGACGCATCTTAATATAATAATTCAGAACCGGTCTGAAATTCAGACCGGTTTTTTTATTTTTTAAAAAGGAATTAACTATGAGCCATACCGCTATTTCACTTTCATCCAAAGCCCTTATTCAATTGGGGGCCAAAAGTATTACTTCCTTTGATGAAGAAACATCAGAAGCCGAAGTTGCCAGCCAACTTTATGAACCCACTTTGGAAAATTTACTGACCTGTTATCCATGGCGCTTTGCCTTACAACAAAACTCTTTGGGACGATTGCAAACCACACCGATGGCTGATTACCGATACGCCTATCATCTGCCCAATAATTGTCTGCGTATTTTATCGGCCGGTCAAAGTACAAAAAGCAGCGGGTTAAAATATCGTATTGTCGGCAAACATCTTTATACAAATGCACCGGAAGTTATTTTAACCTATATTGAAAAACCCAATGAAAATACCTTTCCGCCGTTTTTTGTAAATGCTTTGGTGGCTCAACTTGCGGCTGAATTTTGTTTACCGCTGACCGAAAGCACTGCACGCACTGATTACATGCGCAAAATCGCGTCAGAAGAATTAACTCAAGCACGTTTGGTGGATTCACAACAAGCCACTAATCCCAGCTTCCAAGATTTTTCTTTAATTGAGGTGCGGAGATGACAAATTTATTTACAGCAAAAACCAACTTTACTGCCGGTGAATTATCACCTGATTTATTGGGGCGTGTTGATTTGACGAGCTATAACAACGGTGCACAAATTTTGGAAAACGTTTTCATCGAACCCACCAGGGGCATCCACCGCCGACCGGGTTTGCAATACATTGCTACCTTATCCGGAAAAGGTCGTTTAATCAGCTATGAAGAAGACAGTACAAGTACTTACCTGTTTATTATTCAACATAATCAAACGTTGATTTATAAAAATGATACATTATACACAACACTTTCGACACCGTGGCAATCAAACCAATTGACCCAAATTTGTTGGACAGCGATTACGGATGGCTTAATTATTGTACATCCTGATGTTGCCCCACAACGTTTTACCTTAAATAATGGCACGTGGTCTGTCGGCAATTTCCAATTTTTATCAACAGATAATTATGTTCATCAACCTTATCATCGTTTTGGGGCTGATCACATCACCATTGCGGCCAGTGCCAGCACCGGTACAACAAATTTAACCGCAAGTGCAGATCTGTTTGCATCACGCCATTTAAACCAAACAATGAAGTTAGGTGATGGCTATGTTCAAATTACAGCTATTACAGATACGCAACATGCCACCGCCACAGTGTTAAAAAAATTATCCGAAGAAGATTCTTTGGATGCGACCCGTTATTGGGGTGAAGTTGCATGGAACACGACCCATGGTTGGCCTATCAGTGTTGCAACTTATCAACAACGCTTGGTATTCGGCGGATCAAAAAAGTTACCCAATACATTATGGTTCAGCCAAACAGATGATATGACCAACTTTGAAGAAGGCGAGGCCTTAGACAACGAAGCGATTACTTTTTCATTAACTTCTGATGAAAGCAATAAAATTTGTTCACTTTTTGCCGGCCGACACCTGCAAATTTTCACCACAAGTGCGGAATGGATGGTCACAGGCGATCCGTTAGCCCCTGGCTCTATTCAATTAAGACGTCAAACACAAGTTGGTTCCCCCGACACACGTTATGTTCCGCCGATCGGGATTGACGGGGCAACTATTTTTGCCGCAGCAAACGGTAAAGAAATTAGGGAATTTTTATTTTCTGATTTGGAAGGAATTTATCAAGCGACTGATTTATCTTTATTGGCTCATCATGCCATCAAGCAACCGACAGATATGGTCTATGATAAATACAGGCGTCAAGCCTATATCATCATGCAGGATGGCACATTGAGTGCTTTAACGAGTTTTCGTTCAGAAGATATGCAAAGTTGGACACGCCATAAAACAAACGGATCTTTTTTGTATGCCGCTGCTTCCGGTCAAAATACATATTTTCTGACCCAGCGCAACAACGTTTATTATTTGGAAAAATTATCCGATCAAATGTACATGGATATGGCCACAACCCAAACAAGTATTACCCCCACCAACAGCTGGGGAAATTTGGCCTATCTGAACGGTTTTGAAGTCCGATTGTTGGCCGATGGACGTGTTCAGGAAAATCAAACTGTCTCGGGCGGAAGTGTTACTTTAAATATCTCTGCCACTGAATTACAAGCGGGGTTAGCTTTTACACATAAAGTTGCCCCTTTGCCCGCAGCCGGTGGTGCTAATAATGGTCCGGCTCCCGTCAGTTCTTGTCGTTTTGTACGCGGCGTTTTTCGTTTAATTAATACCAAAAGTTTTCAAATTGATACAGGCACCGGATTACACCAGGAAATGGTCAATAATCTGTCCAATTATACCCTGGACAGTGCCCCCGGCAGCAAAACAACGGATATTATTGTTCGCGGGCTGGGATGGAAACGAAATCCGACCGTTCCTTTATGGCTGATCCAAGGCGATCAACCTTTACCTTTTCAGTTGGTATCGGTCACAAGTGATATAAAAATAGGAGAATAAAATGGAAGCAGTACTTATTGCAACAGCAGTTTCTATTTTGGGGTCAGCATATTATACAAAAACAAATGCTGACCATCAAAAAGAAATGATCAAAAAATCCAACGAAAATGCAGCTCAAACTGCATTTTTACAAAACAAACAAGCCCAACTGGCTTTGGAAGAACAACGGCGTAAAAATAAAAATCTGTTAAACCAACAGCAAGCCGCGTATAAAGCGCGATTAGGGGCCTCAGGATTATCGGGGCAAACCGGTTCGGGCGATACTTATCTGAATGCCATGAAAAAAGAATACGACATGGAAGATAAATATTTGGTAAATCAGGCCAAAATTTCCTCTGATGCCTTACTCAACAGTTTGGGACGGACAACAAGTACCAACTTGTTAAAATTAAATAGTATTAACAGCGAAAGTCAGGCCAATACTTATAATACTTTGGGCAATTTGGCCGGCGGTATCGGGCGTACAATGATAAAATAGGTGTCTCATGAAAACGGCCCTGAAAAAGCTAACGCCGTTTTTGGAAAAAGCCGTCAGGAGTTATCAGAACTTCGCCAGTGATAATTGTCCCATGGATGCAAAAGAGTTTGGTGCTTATCATAGTGCCTGTAAAGCAGCGTTATTACACATTGCCCTGTTGGTTAAAATTTTGGACAATTCGGAAGCTGTTTCCGACCACAAACCCGACTTATTGGATTTAATTCATCAAGCCAAAGAGGATTTAAAAGATGAAAACGACATTCCTTGAATTCGTGTGGATTTGGGATAAAATACAAAAAATGAATGTCCCGAAACATCATAGAATGATGGGGCGTTTTTTGTCGGATCTTTATCATCAATCCGGACGACGTCAAGCCGTTTTAATGGCATTTCGAAATTCCGGAAAATCCACATTGGTTGGTCTTTTTTGTGCGTGGACTTTAAGTCAAAATCCAAATTTACGTTTATTGGTTTTATCGGCAGATTATGCTCTGGCAAAAAAAATGGTGCACCATATTAAACACATTTTGGAAAAACATCCCTGCTGTCAGGATTTAAAGCCTGATAAAAAAGAAGAATGGGCCGGGGATAAATTGACCATTAAACGTCATTCAACCGGTCGAGATCCTTCCGTTTTGGCAAAAGGATTAACCGCTAATATAACGGGATGCCGGGCAGATATTATCTTATGTGATGATGTGGAAGTACCAAAAACATGTAACACTTCGGCAAAACGTGAAGATTTAAAACAAAAATTATCTGAATTGGATTATATCTTAGCACCTGACGGTTTGATTTTATATATCGGAACCCCACATACACGCGATACAATTTACCATCAAAACGGGTGGCAAAAACTTATTTTGCCCATTATGGATAAATCGGGTTGCCCCACTTGGCCCGAACGTTTTCCAGTGGATAAAATTGAAAAAATCCGATATTCGACTCCGAGGAGTAAATTTTTAAGCCAAATGATGTTGCAACCAATCGCTTTTGATCAACAACGACTGAATGATAAAAAATTGAAACAATATCTTTGTGAGTTAGATTACTATGAAGCCAATGGTCAAGCTGTTTTAAAACTTGACGGCCATCATTTGGTATCCGGCTGCGCCTGGTGGGATCCGGCATTGGGTAAAATTGGCGGAGACAAAAGCGTTGTAGCGGCTGTTTTTTCAGATAGTGAAGGCCGAAGTTATATTCATCGCTTGCTCTACTTAACCGTTCCCGAAAATGAAGAAGCCACATCCTACCAATGTCATCAAGTGGTACAATTTTTAAAAGATCTGATGTTACCGGCCATTCATTTGGAAACAAACGGTATCGGACGTTTTTTGCCTGCTTTATTGCGTCAGGAGTTGGCCCGGAATCGATTATCTGTGGCTGTTTTGGAAGAAACATCCCGACAAAATAAAACAGAACGCATTTTGGGGGCCATAGAACCACCGCTTTTAAACGGTAATCTTTTTGCTCATCAAAGTGTTTATCAAACACCTTTTATCCATGAAATGCAAGACTTTCATCCCAACGGCAATACACATGATGATGGCCTGGATGCGGTCGCCGGATGTTTGATCAGCGAACCTATCCGGTTAAAAACAATACCGCAATTTTATAAAAATCGCCCTCTATGGCGGTAAGGAGAAAAAATGAACGAAACAGAAATTTTGGCAAAGACCATTTACGGTGAAGCCCGCGGAGAATCATTGTCCGGTCAAGAAGCCGTGGCCAATGTGATTTTGAATCGTGTTAAGATGAACTTAATTCATCCGATGTGGTGGGGAAAATCCATTACAGAGGTGTGTTTAAAACCAAAACAATTTTCATGTTGGAATTCAGATGATCCCAACTTTAAACTGTTACAAGCAGATTTATCGACTCAACCTGTTTATCAAATTTGCGAACGCATTGCCAGACGTGCTTTAGCCGGTGTTTTAAAAGATAATACAAAGGGTGCCACACATTACCATTCCTTTCGCTGTCATCCGCTGTGGGCACGACATTTGGTACCTTGTGCCCAAATCGGACATCATTTATTTTATCGAGGAGTTTAAATGCCCACCCCAACTTTATCCATGGAAATCGGCAAACTGATGGCCTCAGTTGCATTATTGCAACAGCAATTGAGCGACATCAAACAACAAGTCGATACCTTATATGCTAACTTAAAACATGAATTTGTTTTAAGAAGCGAAATCACCCCGATTAAAAATCTAATCGGTTTGATTGTGGCCACCACCGGTACCGCACTGGCGATGGCTTTGTTAAATTTAATTTTAAAATAGGAGGATTAAATGCTGACCTTTATTATAAATCATTTTTCGGATTTTATTATAGCCTTAACATCCATCGTCACAGGGGCAAGTGCGCTGACCGCTCTGACCCCCGGCGATAAAGACGATAAAGTAATGTCTAAAATCAAAAATGTGCTGGATATTTGTGCTTTAAATATAGGCAATGCCAAAACGGCCTAACCGCCCAAGCCCATACCACTGACCATTTGATCTTGCATAACGAAGGTTCCCCAAACAACCCAACCGATCACACCCGCAATCGACAAAATAGCAATAGCATTCAAAATTTCCGCCTGCTTGCCGATCGTCCGGATAGATGCTTCTAACCATCCGTTTGCTAAATTTTCCAAAGCTTCCGGAAATGTATCCAATTCGGCATAAATACGCAAATCGCCCACGATTTCTTCATCCGGAAATCCCAAGCGGGTGTGATACAGGGCTTCCCCCAAGTTATCACCGTTTCGAATAAACATTAATGCCCGATTCAATCGATATTTTAAATAGGGTGTTGAATCCTCACTCATCAAAGATTGAACAGCCCTGGATACCGGCATCCCTGCCCGCACTAATGCAGACAATGCCAACAACCAACTGACCCCGATAAATCCACGATAAATAGACCATGGCGGAAATTTATCAAAAGAAGCCCGTCCGTTGCCTTTCCAGTACGGAAATGTAATCAATACACAAATCACTATGGTCGGAATGATAGAAAACAAGAATATAGGATGCAAATCCACAAAGGTGGACATATCCACCAATGATTTTGCCACACCCTTCCATTGTAAATTAGGGACTGCATCAATCATAGGCGGCACCATAAACTTCGCAACCCCCCAAATCAACAACGCCACCATACACATCAAAAATAACGGATAAGCCACTGCGCCCCAAACCAAAGAACGCATCTGATTCATACCTTCCACCACACGAACAGTATGTTGTAAAGCCAATTCCAAATTGGCCACGTCACCCACCGAAAGCAACAATAATTCCGTTGAAGGGGCCCAACCACGCAAGGCTTCCGAAAAAGTTTGACCGTTACGAATACGTGTCATCCAACTGGCCACAGCCATTGCCATTGTATCGGAAGTATTACGTCCATCTTTGGAAGCAATTTGATAAAGACGTTCCAACGCATCCATCAATGAAAATCTGTTTTTCAAAAGGGCCGTCAACTTACGGTACATTTCCAATCGATCTTCCGCGTGCATTCGTACCATAACACGGGCATAGGCCATGTTAATTTGTTCAAATATGTTCCCAGACAATTGTACCGTTTGCTTTTTCTGTGCCATATCCTATCCCTCCTTAAATCAAGTTCGGTTGATTGAGTAATCCGCACCAACGTTCTACTTCTTCAATATCGAACTCACCTTTAAACATATGTTCAATGGCGCCTTCTTTCAATGTTCGACCATGTAAATCCGTAATCCAATAATTTGTTGCCTTTTGTGTTTCCCCTTTCAGCATTAAATCCAAAAAGGTCGTATCCGGCAAAACAAATTCAGCCACAGCCGAACGCCCGCTAACGCCCCTAAAATCACATTCCTCACACCCGGCCCCGCGCAGGTATGTATTTTCCAAAGCAATATCACCATAGGCTTCCCGCAATCTTTGAACAGCCGGATGATTCGGCTGAGTTTTTGTCGGCACCCGACAACACGGGCAAACTTTTCGGAAAAGACGTTGAGCCAACATGCCGCGCATAATGGACGGATCCTGTAATTTAAAATCTTCCACACCAATATCTTTTAAACGTAACAAGACGGCCGTTGCCGTGTTGGCGTGCAACGTTGTCCATACATTATGACCGGACAATGCGCCGCGAAAAGCCAAATCAGCCGCTGATAAAGTACGGATTTCACCGATCATCAATGAATCCGGGTCAGATCGCAAAGCTGCCGACAAAGCTTTCGTAAATTCACGATCTTTTGCTTCTTCGATTCCTGCGTTTGTCACCGGCATCTGGCGCGCACCGGGGATCGGATATTCGGGCGGATCTTCCACTGTAATTAAATTTGTTTCGTAATTACGTTCTTTTAACATGGCAATCATATTCCGCTGTAACGTCGTGGATTTACCGGAACCCGTCGGACCGGATACAATCACAATGCCGGTTGGTAACGAACGCAAAAAACGAAACTGATCAATATCATATTGATTGAATCCTAAACTTTCCAAAGCGGCGTCACCTATTGCCGAATTATCGTCTGCATACAACAAACGAATAACAACGTAACGCGTACCAAAAGCAATCGGGTTAAATTGTAAACGCAAACCTAATACAGATTTGGGTAATACCAATCGTCCGCCGGAACCACGCAATGGTGTACGACCCAATTTTTGCGCCGCCTGATATTCGTTTTGGGCATAGTTTGAATCTGAAATATCGGCCGAGGCAAACGCCGCACGCACAAAACTTTCACCCCATTCTTTGTTATATTCCATTTCTGTTTGCATCAAACCGTTCACACGAAACATCACCGTCGTATGATCCGCCACCACAATATGAATATCTGATACGTGATTGATTGCAGCCCGCGAAATCACGGTCACAAAGTCACGTTGCATACGTGTCTGACGTTGTGCTTCTTCCGTACTGATCGAATCGGTTGCCGTACGAATTTGATCCGCGTAAGTATAAATGGCCGTTAATTCAGCCGTCGTCACATATTCGGGATCACCAATTTGCAAACGACGCTTTTTGGCCAAATATTCGAATCCTAAAACACGTCCGTCATAACGACTGTCGCCCACCACAAAAAAGCGACCGTTCGCAAACAAGGCCAAAAGTTTTCTGGTCTCCTCATTAACAGGGAATGACCCCGTTGCTGACGTCATACATTCATTCCCGTTATCATACAGATCTTTTAAGAAACGGACAGAACTGTGATCATTCGGATCATCATACGAATACAGCTGCGTCGCAGTATTTTGTTCGGCCTGAGGATTTTCTTCCACTGTCAATTTTGTTTCGGCTGTAATTTCTTCGGGTTGAACAGCCGGTGTGTCCGCCTGTTGTGACGGGACATCCGCAAATTCCTGAAGTGTATTTAAAGATTCCGATAAATTGGGGCGCGGCTCTAAAATATCACTGGTTGAAAATGATTGATCGGCGGGAGCCTGGCCTGCATTCAAATCTGACGGAACAGCCTGTTCCGCCTGAGGCGGGATAACGGGAGGAGCTAAAACATCCGTGTTGATATCAACCGTACCGTTGGTATCAGAAATGTTTTCACCATTAAATTGTTGGTTTTGCTCATCCATTGACACACCTGATTATAAATCTCCAAAGGTAATCACATATTCTGCACCATCACGTGCCAAAATAACACTGTCAGGCGTCACGGAAGTGACAACTTCACCTTCCAAATCGTACGTTGTAGTTGATGCGCCGAGTTTTATTT
>CAMZEQ010000008.1 GCA_947305835.1 uncultured Alphaproteobacteria bacterium
GGATGTACATCCTGTACATATACAAGTTATGTTTCTTCAAATCCTGAAGAGTGTGCGAAGTGTGGGGATTCGCGTATGATGATTGATGATTATTGTGTATTGAAAAAAGATTGCGGTGAAAACGGTTTTTTGACACGTGAAGGTAAATGTTATTCATGTTCGGATACAAGCTCATCTGTGACCACTGTTGAACAATGTGCTAAATGTGGTAATGTGCGCAGGATGGAACGATACAGTAATGGAGGGGGCGTAATTTATATTTGTAATCTGAATAATTGTGGTGAAAATAGTTTCTTGGATGAATATGGGGGATGCCATTCTTGTTCAACAACACAAACCGTTTACACGACGGTTGAAGAATGTGCCAAGTGTGATGAGACAGAGACACCTCGAGTGATGATTGGTCTTGCATGTCGTTTGAAAAAGGATTGTGGTGAAGGTAAATTTCAAGGTGAACGTGGATCGTGTTATTTGTGTTCAAGTGCAAATTCAATAACATCAAATCCTGAAGAATGCGCAAAGTGTGGGGATTTGCGTATGATGATTGATAGTTCATGTGTGTTGAAAAAAGATTGTGATGAAAACAGTTTTTTGGGACAAGATGATCAATGCCATCCTTGTGAGTCGGATGCCCCATATATTACCAGTGAGACACAGTGTGACCGATGTGGTGGTAATCGTAAAATGATAAAAAAATATTGTGTTTTGGATAGAAAGTGCCCGGAAAACAGTTTCTTGGCTGCGGATGGCCAATGTTATCCGTGTTCCGCTACGATTTCATACGAAACTACAGATGAAGAATACGCAAAGTGTGGAACAATGCGAAGCATGACAAATACAAATTTCACTACCGAATGCGCTTTAAATAAAGGCTGTTCGGAAAATGAATTCCGGGGATTGGACTTGTGTTATCCTTGTGATCTGCTCAGTGATGGTCCCTATGTCACAATTGAAAACAGTAAGCAATGTGACGGTACGGAAAGCCCCCGCTTTTTAAGTACTCATCTCAGTTCATTTTCTTGCTTTACGGGTAGTATTATTCGTTCTACACCCGAAGAATGTGCCAGATGTGGTGAATTGCGCCGATATGATACCTCTTTGGGGGCTTGCATCAGGAAGTGAAATCTCCCTTTTTCATCGGGGATATGGCAAGAAAATATTGCAGCTGATTAATTTTTTAATAATTCTTTGGCCAATTCGCGGGATTTGTCTGTGATTTTTGCACCGGATACCAATCGGGCAATTTCTTCTAATCGGCCGATCCTGTCTAATGTTTGGACGGATGTGACGGTCGCATTTTTCGTGTCAGTTTTTTGAACCAGATAGTGGTGTTTTCCTAAACCTGCCACCTGTGGTGAATGCGTTATGACTAAAGTTTGATGCATTTCAGCCAAACGGGCCAGTCTTTCCCCGACAGCAGCGGCTGTGGCCCCCGAAATACCGGTATCTATTTCATCAAAAATTAAGGTGGTGTCATTTTTGTCGGCCAAATTGACTTTGAGGGCCAGCATAAAACGTGCGAGTTCCCCGCCTGAGGCACATTTGTGAATGGGGGTAAGCATCCCTCCCTTATTGGTGGTGACCATAAAGGTAATTTGATTCATACCGTTCGGACCGGCCAGAGATTCGTCTGTATCTTGTATATTCACTTGGAATGTTGCTTTTTCCAGTTTTAAATCCGGCAATTCTCTCATGACGGCCTTGGCCAATTTTTCGCCGGTACAGTGCCGTTCTTGGGATAGTTTCCTTGCCTCTGTCAGGTAATCTAAACGTGCTTGTTCGGCCAATTTTTTAAATCGAATCAATTCATCTTCACCATTCGTCAGCATTTTTAAATCATGGGCCAGTTTATCCCTTAATTCGGGTAAATGGGCAATTTCAACATGATGTTTGCGTGCTAAATCACGCAGTTGGAAAAGCCTTTCATCAATAGCGGGTAATTCTGAAGTATCCCCCAAATCGTTCAGCTTATGTTCCAATGTATCCGATAAATCAGTCAGCAAATTTTGTGCATCGGCCAACTGATTTATTTCATTTTCAAAACTGCCATTTGTAATTTTGTCAGCGTTCATCAGTTGGCTGTCTGTCTTACTGATAAGGCGCAAAACACCTTGCTCTTCATCACCCAGTAATTCACAAGCATTTTTCACATTTTCAATTATGCGTTCGGCATTCAACAACTCTGTACGCCGAATCGTCAATTTTTCTTCTTCGTCCGGCTTGGGATTCAAATCAGTCAGTTCATCCAAACTTTCGCGCATAAAATCTTCATCCGATTTTTGTTGAGCCAGTTGAGATTCAAAATTTTGTACGGCCTCTTTTTTTTCTTGCCAGTCATGCCATTTTTTTTGGACGGATTGAACGGTTTTTCCCAAATTCCCGTAATTATCCAAAGTTGTTCCGTGGGTGGCGGGATTCAACAGGCTGTGTGTTGCGAATTGGCCGTGAATTTCCACCAAAGTTTCCCCCAGTGTTTTGAGTAAACCGACACTGACAGGTTGGTCGCAAACAAAACATTTGGATTTGCCGTCTTTGGTAAGGGCTCGTCGAATAATCAATTCGTCTTCATGTGCCAGACCCTGTTCATCCAATATTTTAAAGGCCGAATGTTTTTGGGGTAATGTGAAACTCGCGCTGACAACGGCTTGTTCGGTATTGGGGGCCACATATCTTGTTTCGGCTCTTTCGCCTAAAATAAGGGATAACGCATCCAATAAAATGGATTTTCCGGCGCCTGTTTCACCTGTAAAAACACTGAAACCTTTGTTAAAATTTAAAGATAATTGATCAATCAAAACAAAATGCTGAATGTTTAAATGTGTCAGCATATCCTATCCTTTAAATATCATCAGCACGTTTATTCCAAACAGAATCAGGAAACTTTTTTCGCAAGGCATTACGGACCTGTCCCATTTGTTTTGTCATACCTAAAGCCTTATAGCAAACAGCCAAACGGTAATAAGCTTCAGGAATTTGATTTGATGCGGGCCAATCTTTAATGGCGGCCTGGAATCGATTCATGGCGGCAATGTAATCTTCATTTTTTTGATAATACCGTCCTACGGCCAATTCTTTTGCGGCCAAATGATTTTGAATGGCGACCAATTTTTCTTTCGCATCATTTGCATAGATGCTTTTGGGAAAGCGAGCCAATAATTCTTTAAAGGACGAATCTGCCTTGGCGCTCATTTCCTGTTCCCTCATCGGATCTGACATTTGTTCAAAATAGCTCAGGCTTCTCAGATAAAGAGCATAAGGGACATTTCGATTGCCCGGGTGTAATTGCAAAAAACGGTCCAGGGTCAGTAAGGCATCCGTGTATTCATTTTGTAAGTATTGGCTGTAAGCTGCCATAATCTGTGCCCGTTCCGACCAACGGGAATAGGGGAACTGTTGCTCTATTTGATCAAATTTTTGGGAAGCCTTCTCATAATCTTTTTCTTTGAAATCCCTATATGCCAGCAAGTATAATCCTTCCGGTGTGTCTGTCGAAATTTCTTTTTCTTTACCGGCACATCCGACCAAAAGTATCAAGCAAATCAGTAAAAGTTTTTTCATGTTTTCCCTTTTTTAAAGAAAGTTTAACAACAAATCCGAAAAATTTCAAGTTTTTTCCGATAACATAATTGATTTTTATTGTTATTTGATCAAACTAACCGTCTTCCAAGGATAGTAATGCAGAAATACATAAAGGGATACAAATTAATGCCGGACCCCATGCGGCCAAAAATAAAGGCAGGCTTTCATTTTGACCCAATACATTCGTAATGCGCGAAAAAAAGTAAAGCAAAAATCCGCAGCCGATTGCCAGCAAAACACGCAAAAAAGTTCCGCCTTGACGATTGGACGGTGGAAATGTGAATAACGCCGATACCAAAAACATGGCAACCAAAAACAACGGGAAAGCGGTTAATTCGAAAAAGTATACTTCATGGGCTCGGGCGGAAAAACCGGCCTCTTTTAAAAAACGAATAAATTTCGGGAAGCGCCAAAAAGACATTGTTTGGGGGGCATCGAATTTTTCCAATAACCGGTCTATATTTAAACTGGTATCAAAAGTCAGATGTGAGACCGGTTGTAAATTTTCATTCATCGGATCAACGACGAAAGCATTTTGCATATGAATTTGTCCGTTTTCCAAAACGGCATCAGAGCTTTCGATTTGGCGTTCGGATAACCCGTTGGTATTCAATTCAAATAACGAAACATCTTCTAATGTAATTTTTGAACCTTCTTGTCGGACTCGAGATGCACGTAAGACCATTGTACCGTTTTCTTGGTTATCCCGCCACCAAAAGCCGCTTTCTGACCATACAAAAGGAGTGGCCCCGGACAGGTGCAAGCGTTCTTCCAATCTTTCATAACGATGGGCTGTTCGGGAAGCAATCGGACTGAAAATAAAAATATCAACCAAGCCCAAAACAAAAATTAATCCGCATAGCGGTAATAAAATATTCCAAACAGAAACACCGACAGCCCGCATGACTATTAATTCGGACGATTTATTTAAACGCAAAAAGAAAATCATACCTGTAATCAAAATGACAAACGGCAAGATAATATGAATCATCATAGGGGATTTCAGTAATGCCAAAGTAATAATATCAATAAAGGCAACATTTTCTTGTTTGGCAGCCATACGTAACAATTCAACCATATCAAATAACATAATAACAGCTGTCAGGCAGAACAAAACAGCCAAAAATGTTCCCACCAATTGTTTAAAGGTATAGTGTGTCAAAATATTTTTCATGATGATCGAATTATAAATCAGTTTTTAAAAAACTTCAAGAGGTTGACAGTGTCAAAATATTGACAAAAAACGAATTGTATGCTATAATCTAAGGGAATTGGAGAACCGGATGGAAGATACGATCATTTCTGATTTTAATAATCAACAAATCATTATTCATCTTTTTAATGCACCACAAGAACGAAATATACCGCCGGAAAAGTTAATGGATGATGTTTACAATTACAAAAAATACCGACGCTGGTATGCATCGGATTTGGACTATTTGAAACAAGATAATCCGACCATCCCCAAAGATGATTTGGAATGTTTGGCTGTGGAATTAACATTAAATGAAATTTTGGGACCTTCGGGATATGAACAGGTTGTTCAATCAGTTGCATCTACTCAACCCAAACTATCCAAAACAGAAGCTCAGACGATGTATGTTTTGATGGCGTTATTGCATAAAAAGCCCGAGTACTTGATGAGTTATATCTATGATAACGGAATTTTCCCCGGCCTTTTATTTAAAGATTCGAATACGTTAAACCCCGACAGTTTATCGGTATTAAATGAGACCTTAAAACAAAATCCGTGTTGGCCTGTTGAATTGGTTATGGCCTGTTTGAATAAAACGCAATTGTACCCCGATATCTTGACCGCAAAATTGGATAAATGGTTGGCCTATCATTTGAACAATGTTAATTTTAAAAGGCAGGCTAATAACAGCAGATTTACAGAAGATTTGGGCAGTTATTTAAGATACGGTCCCAAAAATGAAAATGCAGTTTGTTGTCTGGTGTGTTCCAAAATGCAAAATTTACGTGAATCTGATCAGGCCTTGTTTTGGGAACAAATACTCAGTGAAAATACGGATGAACAGAAACGGTGTCAGGCCGTTCAGGCATTTTTGGAAAGTCCCCATTCCGAAGCATCAAACAAAGTTTTTATGGATCAGGTTCATACCCATATTTGTCCGCAAGAATTCGATGAAATTTTGGGCCAAGCATCAGATGAAGTGAAAAAAAATTATTTCAGTCTGTTAAAAAATCAAAAACAGGATTTAACCCAAGTGAAAATTTGCAATCCCCAGACTAAAGAGCAAAATTTTTTGGTTTGGGATTTATATTCACGCGGTAAAATACTCAATACGGATGTGATCACTCTTATTCAAAACCATGCTTTGGAAAAAAGAGAAAATCCCGCCAAAAAATCATTTTTATTTCAAGACAAGAAATCATTTGATTGGGGCGTTTTTTCGGCGGGTTGTCAAAAAATGAAATCATCGCCAATTAGGGCATTGATGTGGATCAGTTCTTTTGAAAAATTACCTGAGTTTGCCTCTTCTTTGGCTTACGGTTGGGAATCTTTGCCCGTGGAAATGAGACAAAATAAAAATATTCAATTATCATGTGATAATCGCTTTGATTTGTTTTATCAGCTGGCACGTCGCGGTAATACTTCCATGCTTAATGAAATTATGAAGACAATGAAAGACGAATATCCCGAATTTATTCGACGACTGACACGCAAGCATAAAGACGGTGATACATGTTTACATCAGCTTTGCCGTCAAGGTAAAAAAGGTGTGTTAAAGTTGTTGGATCAGTTGTCAAAATCAGAACAACAGAGCTTGTTAGAGCAAAAAAACTTTTCGGGGCAAAGTGTTTCAGATGTTTGTTCGTCTGATTTCAGACGTTTTCTGGATCAAAGGAATTTTATTCGTCCCGTTTGTGAAGCATCCAAAGAAGAAAAGGTTGATAAAGTTTTAAGTCCTGAGCCGAGCCCTGAGGCATCTGTTCAAAGTAAGCCGGCAGCCAAAAAGTTGATTTGGCGCCCCCAATTTAAATCCACACGTTTTACAGATGATTGTGAAAAATTTCAAAATCAACCCAATGTGCTTAAAGGGGCAAATCGAGAAATTGCCAAGTTACGCAGTATGTCTTGGACGGATTTGCAATTACGTATGGGACAAGATATCAAACGCAGCTTTAAAAGTCGCCTTTGTGCTGCCGATTTTTCTGCTGATGGGAACGCTTATCGTATGGGCTATATCTTGCAAGACGGTGTTATCGGTGTTTTGTTTATCATGACGCACCAGCAATATAACACGGAACTTCAATGTAAAGGACCATTGGATACTGTCGCACAAAATGTGCGAAAACAAATCAGTGCGCAAGCTGCCCAATACAAACAGGGTGGCCGGCATTAAATTTTAATTTTGGATTTAAAGCGTTAAATTTCAAAATCATCCGATAAATTTTCTTATTGATATCTTAAGGCTTCGATCGGATCTAATTTCATAGCCTTGCGCGCTGGCATCATTCCGGACAAGATACCCACGATGATGGCGACACTGGCCGAAATAATAACGGACCAAACGGAAACAGGTACGTCAATGTCATAAAGCGCACCGCCGATTTGTGATAAAACGACCCCCAAAATCATACCAAAGAAGCTGCCGATAAACGAAATCAAAATAGATTCGGCCAAAAATTGTAACATAATCCATTTATTTGGGGCACCTAGTGCCTTGCGTGTGCCAATTTCACGGGTACGTTCGGTCACAGATACCAACATCATGTTCATGATACCAATAGAACCCACCACCAAAGAAATAGAGGCAATGGCGGCCAACAGCATGGACAAAATAAAACCAATTTGGCGCACTTTTTCCACCATTTCTGTCATTAAATGCAACGAAAAGTCATTGGCAACCCCGTCTTTCAGACGGTGGCGTTGGCGTAATAAAAATTCGGCGCGGCTGGATACGGCTTCCATACGGTCTTCCGTGGTGACCTTAATAAAGGCAATATCGGCGTATTGGGGGCGGTTAGAACCTTTTAAACGTTGACGTACGGTTGTGGCCGGCATTAACACAATGTTATCTTGATCATTACCCATCAAGTTGTCGCCTTTTTCTTTTAAAATACCGATAACGGTAAACGGTTTGCCGCGTAAACGGAAAGTTTTGCCGATCGGATTTTGTAAGCCGAAAAGTTCATCCACGACCGTTTGTCCGATGATGGCATAGGGTTTACCTGATTTCAAATCTTTTTCCGTAAAAGCGATGCCGCTTTCAATTTCCCAGTTGCCGACTTTCAAATATTCAGGAGTTGTACCGTAAACACTGACGCCGTAATTATTTGCACCATAAACAGCCTGAGCGGCCGTATTGATAACATAAGAGGCTGTTTCCACATCGGGTAATTCGCGCAAAGCTTCCACGTCGTCGAAGGTAACGCTGGGACGCGCCCGACCGCCGCGCACCCCGCCGCTGACGGTTTCGGCAGGTGCCACAATAATTAAATTTGTTCCCATGGAATCAAAGGTTTTAGTAATTTCATTTTGTACAGTTTGACCGGCCGCCACCATTAACACCACGGCGGCCACCCCGATCACAATACCCAACATTGTCAAAAAAGACCGCATTTTATAGGCGGAAATAGAAATCCATGCTTCACGTAAAATTTGATAAATCATGTTTTATAATCCTCCCGTGGACCATCATAACTGATTTGTCCATCTTGAATCACGATCAAACGTTTGGCAAAATCGGCGATATCCTCTTCATGCGTTACCAAAACAATAGTGATACCTTGTTTATTAAGGTCAGTAAATAAATTCATAATTTCCACAGAAGTACGTGTATCCAAATTGCCTGTCGGTTCATCGGCAAAAATAATAGCGGGGTTATTGATAAGCGATCGTGCAATAGCCACCCGTTGTTGCATACCGCCCGAAATTTGGGTGGGCAAGCGATCTTCATAACCTTTTAATCCCACTTTGTCCAATAATTCAACGGCATGACGATAGCGTTCGTTTTGTCCGATACCTTGATAAATAAGTGGCAAAGATACATTATCCGCTAAAGTCCTTTTCATCATCAAATTAAAGTTTTGAAATACAAATCCGATGCGTTTTCCGCGAATGATGGCCAGTTCAGCGTCTGTAGCTTGAGCGATATTTTTGCCTTCCAAAAAGTATTTACCAGATGTGGGTCTGTCCAAACATCCCAATATGTTCATGAGTGTGGATTTACCTGAACCAGAATGTCCCATGATTGCTACGAATTCATCTTTTTGAATTTCAAATTGGACATGTTTTAACACATCTTGCTTAGCCCCACCTTCCATGAAGTAGGTTTTACATAAATCTTCGGTGCGTATGACAGCGTTTGTCATGGCCGACGACGTGCTCCTTTTGCTTGTAAAATAACTTCATCACCAGCATTTAAACCTTCTGTAATTTCTACATTTGTTAGGTTGGATAAACCCTTACGAATGACAACAGGCACCATTTTATGATCTTTTAACTTATAGACCACGGCTTGATCTTTATCCAAATCGTCAATTTTCTTCACATCCATCTTAGACTTCATTTCGGCGTTAGGTTTATACTGCAACACCATAGAGGGCAATACCAATACATCTTTAGCCTCTTGAATTTTGATATTGACAGAAGCAGTCATGCCTGGCAACAGTTTGCGCGAAGAATTATCCACTTGAATCACAACCGTATACATCACCACATTAGATTCTTCGGTGGGGGACAAACGAATTTGTTGCACCCGCCCATCAAAGGTATCATCCGGATAAGCATCCACGGTAAAACTCACCTTCATATCGGGTTTAATTTGGCCGATATCCGCTTCGGCAATGTTGGCTTCAATCTGCATTTTTGTCAGGTCTTCGGCAATTTTAAACAAAGTTGGTGTGGAAAGGCTGGCCGCCACAGTTTGTCCTTGTTCTACTTCTTTTGAAATGACTGTTCCGGATACAGGTGAAGTAATTGTGGCATAACCGAAATTGCGTTCTGCCTTATTATATTCGGCCTGTGCACTCAATACATTGGCTTTGGCTGTTTCTAATGCTACTTCGGCTTCTTCCAATGTGGCCTTAGCAATTAATTTTTCGTCATATAATTTTTTTGTACGATTATAGTTTAATTGTTCAATTTTTTCCTTTGTTTGCATTAATGTCAGTTTTGCTTTTGCGTCATTCAAGTTTTCTTGTAAAACAGAGGTGTCTAGTTTTGCCAAAATTTGATCTTCTTTAACCTCGTCGTTATAGTCGGCTAATACCTCTTCAATAATGCCGGATACCTGTGTGCCGACACTGACGGTGTTGATGGGTTGGATTTTACCAGAAGCAGATACGGCATAAATAACATCGCCCTTTTGAACTTTGACCATTTCAAAGTTTTCGGGGACGATCAGATTTTCTTTTTTGCCGTGAAAGAAAAACCAGATACCTGTTGCCACAATTATCAACAAAACGGAAAGAATAATTTTTTTCATTTGAGTCTCCTTAATAGGTGTATATTAGGTCAATTTCTGTCTTTTCGTCAAGCAAAATTTTAAATCTTGCGTGAATTTGACTTTTTTGGTATAATCAAAACCATGACAGAAACGCCTATTTTATCGGTATCTGAAATATCTCTTTCATTGAAATCCTGCGTGGAGCAGGTGTTTGCGCATGTCAAGGTACGCGGTGAAGTCAGTGATGTTAAGCGTGCTGCATCGGGCCACATTTATTTTTCGTTGAAAGATAAAGATTCTGTCTTATCTGCCATTTGTTGGCGCGGACGTTCCTGTGCGACCGCTCAAGCAATTCAGGTCGGTTTAGAGGTTATTTGTACCGGTAAATTATCCACATATCCCGGTCGATCTAATTACCAGATGATTGTGGATGAAGCAGAACCGGCAGGTATTGGTGCTCTTTTAAAACTTTTGAACGAACGTAAAGAAAAGTTGGAAAAAGAGGGGTTGTTTGAATCAAGTCATAAAAAACCGATTCCTTATTTACCGGAAACCATCGGGGTGATTACCAGTCCGACCGGTGCTGTTATCCATGATATTATCCATCGTTTGACGGACCGATTTCCGCGTCATGTTTTGCTTTGGCCGGTGGCTGTGCAAGGTGAAAACTGTGCCCCAGAGGTGACCTCAGCCATCAAGGGTTTTAACAATTTATCTGAAAAATTTCCCAAACCTGATGTACTGATTGTGGCCCGCGGCGGTGGTTCTTTGGAAGATTTGTGGGGGTTTAACGAAGAATCTGTGGTGCGTGCGGCTTACGCATCAGATATTCCGATTATTTCGGCGGTCGGGCACGAAACGGATACCACTTTGCTGGATTATGTTGCCGATCTCAGGGCGCCGACACCGACCGGTGCCGCCGAAAAAGCTGTCCCTCAACGCTTGGAATTGACACAAAAAGTACAGACTATGGGGTTGCGTTTAACATCTTCTTTGCAACGAACCGTGTCGGAAAAACGATTACGTGTTCAAGTGGCCCGAAAAGGATTGCCTAATTTGATGGAAATGATTCATCAATTGATTCAACGCGTTGATGATAAATCGGAACAACTTCAAAACGCTTTTCACAATTTGTATCGGTCCCATTCGGATAAAATTCAGGGGATGGCGCGTTTATTGGATTCGTATTCTTATAAGAATATTTTAAAGCGAGGTTTTGTTTTGGTCAGCAATTCGGCCCGTCAAATTATCACCACCAAAGAAAAAGCCGAAAATCTGTCGGCATTGAATTTGCAGTTTACAGACGGTACATTGTATGTGGTGCCTTTAAAACCGAAAAAGAAAAAAACGGCTCCTGTTATTCCTCAGGATGATTTATTTTCGTAAAAAAAACTTGCATTTTTATTTTTTTTGTGCTATATAATGCTTACCGCAGTGGATTATACTGGGGTATTTATTTTACTTTTTTTAAGGAGGTTACCTATGGTTGATAAAGTACCGATGACACAAATGGGATATGATAAATTAAATGAAGAATTAAAAAACTTAAAATTTAAAGAGCGTCCCGAAATTGTAGCAGCGATTGAAGAAGCACGTTCCCATGGTGATTTATCCGAGAATACCGAATATCAAACGGCCCGTGAAAAACAAAGTTTTATCGAAGGACGTATTCAGGATTTGGAAGGTGCTTTGTCACGTGCTCAGGTGATTGATCCCAAGACTTTATCGGGTGATTCTGTTTTATTCGGTGCTACCGTTCAGGTTCAAGATTTGGATACGGATCAAAAGCAAACTTATCAAATTGTGGGGCAATATGAGGCCAACCTGGAAAAAGGTCTGATTTCACTTGTTTCGCCTTTGGCTAAGGCTTTGATCGGGAAAACTAAAGGTGATTTGGTGGATGTCAGTACCCCAAAAGGTGATAAATCGTACGAAATTTTAGCTGTGACGTTCGTGTAATTTGCATTTTTATAGAGAATTGTGTAATACGAAAGTATGCAAGACAAAATTACATTGGGACATGATGGTCATCGTGAAAGAGTATTGCAAAAATTTTTGCAATATGGCGGGGATGTTTTTGCGGATTATGAGTTATTGGAATTCCTTTTAATGCAAGCAATTCCTCGCAAGGATGTAAAGCCTTTAGCAAAGGAATTATTAGCGCGTTTCGGTAATTTATCCGCGATTGTCCAAGCGACATCGGATCAGCTGAAACAAGTTAAAGGTGTTGGTGAACACACAATTGCCTTTTTAAAATTGGTTCTTTATACCGGTCAAAGATTGACCAAAGAAAAGTTGAATAAAGCGCCCGTGTTGGCTGATTGGGAAAGTATGTTGGATTACGCCCAAATGCTGTATGCGGGGGAGACGGTGGAAAAGTTGCGCATTTTATTTTTGAATCAAAAATTACAATTGATGCATACTGAAATTCATCAAACCGGGACGGTTAATCATGTGCCGATTTATCCGAGGGAAGTTTTAAAGCGCGCCTTGAATCTGAATGCATCTGCAATTATTTTAATGCACAATCATCCGTCCGGTGATCCGATTCCGTCGAAAGATGATTTGTTGTCTACCAAGGAAATTGAAAAATTGTTAAATACCATTCCGATTCGGTTGCTGGATCATTTGATCATCGGTCAAAGCCGGAAATGCTATTCCTTCCGTGCGCATCATGTGCTTTAACCTCTTGTAATATATTGACAATAATGCTTTTTTATGCTGTGATTTGCCCGTATAAATGAAAGGAAAGATGATGGCTATCGAGTGGAGAAAACCTTTTGGCTTAGTGGTAAATGAAAATCAAATTCCGCAAGATGAACAATACACGCTCCGTTATACCATTGGTGAAACAATGATGTCTGGTCCTATGTCTGTGTCTGATTATACTTTTAAACGTATTGATTCAGATTTACTGATTGCCATTGATAATGACAATGTCGCATCGGTAAAAAAAGCCTTAGAGAAAGATAAAATTGACGTCAATAATTTATACGTTATTCCAGATTGGGAAGTGCCGGAAGCTGGGGAACCTATGTTTCAAACATTTTTGCACCGAGCTTTATGGGAACGTTCTGAAAATGTCTTTAAATTTTTATTGGATAAAGGTGCTGACCCACGTATCGAGGGACATTGTCATGATACAGTTATAAGCAATTTGTTTGATGATCGTTGTAAGGAAGAAGAGTTCCTTAAATTCGGGAAAATGTTAGTTGACGCCGGCATGACTATTAAAGAAATACAAAATGAATCAAGATATAAAGATGATAAATCGGCC
>CAMZEQ010000009.1 GCA_947305835.1 uncultured Alphaproteobacteria bacterium
CCAGAAATTATAAATGATTTAATTTTTTGTTTGATTACATTAAAAAATATGCGTGGCGAAACAAAAACGGAAAAAATTGTTTTTGCAAATATATTTGAAGCATTTGAATTTTATGGTTTTCAAAATAAAATGTTATTACAATCAAAAAACAAAGGCATATAATGCAAAAACTGATTTGTGTTTATGAAGGTTTTGAAATATATGAAATTTTTCATTATGGGGGTATTCACAGCCATTATAACGGTGTCGGAATAACAGAGCAAACAAAACATTATACGCCATGTGCGGAAACATTGGAAGAAACAAAAGAACAAATATCAAGGTTTTGGCAAATAACATATACATCAAAAAAATTATTTTATTTTCAAAAAGCAAAAAGAAGTAAAAAATGACAAATGATTTTATAAAATATGCAGAAATTTTTTTATTTGTTTTGTGTATTGTGATTGGATTTTTGTTTGGTGTTTTGTTTGAAAAGGAATTTATACAACGTGAAAAAATCAAAGCAATTCAGACATCGCAACAAAACACGGTTGAAATAATTGAAAAATCACAACAAATCAAGGGGCAGGTGCAAAATGCGAACAAAAAATGTATTGATATTTTTAACATTGATATTACTGAATGCGTGCAGTAAAACAATAAATTGTTGTCCGATTGTTGCCGGTTCGGTTGTGGAAAATCCGCGGACGGTGGGCGATTACGTCGTCAATGCAAAGGTATATGAAGAAGCATACCAGATGTGTTTGTGTAAATAAAATTTTATATTGCAATTTGAAAAACAATATTTTATAATGTGTTCAGCCGAACGGCATAAACGAAAGGAAGAACACATGAAAAAAGACGGAATATATTTCGGATTGTCTGAATCCGAATATTTTGCGGAAGACCGAATCGGGTCAACCGAATTACGAACATTGATTGATTCGCCAAGTAAATTTTGGTTTGAATCGTTTTTGAATCCCTTGAAAGAAGAAAAAGACACGAAAGCCCTGAACGAAGGGAAGATTTTCCATAAAATTATATTGGAAGGCGAAAAAGCATTTGACCGCGATTATGTTATTGCACCGGAATTGTCGCCATACACCAAAGAATATAAGGAATGGAAAGCACATCAGGTCAAACCGATTGTCAGGGCGGACGATTTGCGTAAGATTCAACGGATTATTCGTTGCGTCAAGGGCAAAAATTCAGTTTTGGACGGTTTTTTCAAAGACGGGTTTCCAGAAGTTTCGATTTTGTGGACAGACGACAAGGGTATAAAACGCCGTGCAAGGATTGATTATTTGAAAGTGGGTCAATTGGTTGATTTGAAATCGTTCAGCGATTGGCGGGGCGAAAAAGACCATTGTTCAAGGTATTTTTGGAATTATAAAATATTTGTTCAATTATTGGATTACGTGAACGCGTTGAAGGCGGGTCGCAATCTTGAAGTTGTCAAAGGAACAGCCAAACAAAAAGAATTTTGGAATAAATGTTGTCAGGTGGACGATTGGTTGCCGTGGGTGGTATTCGTAAATCGCGAAATACCGCAGTATGAAATTCATACAATGCAAAAAGACCAATGTCCTGAATTATATCGTATTGGTCAAGAAATGATTCGTAAAGCACAGGCGAATTTTGACGAATATCTTGAAAAATACGGATTGACGAACACATGGATTGAAGAACAAGACCCCGATACAATTCAATTCACAGATATAAATTTCCCGCAGATGATAGGTGCGTTATGAAATACAGGGTGGCAATATTCCGGCGTGCGACAAACAAGTTGATTTTCAACAAGTTCGCATACGCCGGATTCAAGATTGCACCGGACGGTCAGTTATATAAGGGGTCAAAGGCATGCAATACGACAGACCGCCGCGGACGGGTATTTTATGAAATTCATCGTCAATTGCCAAAATGCGACAGATTGGGCAACGTATTATATGAACACGACATCATATTTGATTCGCGTTTCAATGCGTTGGCAATCATCGGTTGGTCAGATTCATATTGTGCATTTGTTTTGACCAACAAGAACCGCGGATTGAAGTTGACATATAGATATTGTGATTTTCGCGATTCGGTGGAAAAAATCGGCAACGAATACGAAAATATTCTTCAACAAGTTTCAGCAAAAGGATTTACAAAATGACTATATGGGAAGCGATAGGTTGGGTTTTTATTGTGTTGGGTTTAATGATTTTATTTATATTTGTGGGGTCGCAAATAGGAAGACAAAACACCGTGAATGAATTATGCAACAAAACACAATATGATTTTTGTGTTCCAAAAATAGAATATACAATCAAAGGCGAATAAAATGGAAACAGGAATTGAAACAAATGGCGTGGCAAGATAAATTCAACAAAATGACCAAAAAAGAATTGCGGGCAAAATTGGCAACAGCAATTCGGGCATTGTCAGAAATTGCGTTTGGCGACGGTTCGGCGATGAGTGAAGACGCAATTTGTTTTATCAATATCGCAGTTGAAGCGTTGGACGATATAAAGGGGTTCAAACATGAAAATTGAAGATATAATCAACAAAATCATAAACGCGGATTGTTTGGACATATTGCGTCAATTGCCGGACAAATGCGTTGATTTGTTATTGACAGACCCGCCGTATGGTATAAAAGCGGACAAGGGGGCAAAGGGTTTTGGAATATCAAAAGATTTGGCACGTAAATATTCGGGCGATTGGGATTCGCAAACGCCCGAACAAATAATATTTGATGAAATGTTGCGTGTATCAAAAAAAGCAATCATATTTGGTGGAAATTATTTCACAGATAAATTGCCGGTTTCAAAATGTTGGATTGTGTGGGACAAAGTAGGCGAAAACAAATTTGACAATCCGTTCGCAGATGTTGAGTTGGCATGGACAAATGATTCAAAGGTTTGTAAAAAAATCACATGTATTCAACAAGGATTTATAAACGAAGACAAATCACAGCCAAGAATACACCCAACGCAAAAGCCGTTGAAATTGTTTGAAACGATATTGTTGGATTATAGCAATGAAAACGATTTGATTTTGGATTGTTTCAGCGGTTCAGGAACAACAGCCGTTGCCTGCCATAATCTTAAACGCAGATTTATCTGTATTGAAAAAGACTCTGAATATTGTCGGGTAAGTTGCGAACGATTGGAACAGGCACAACGACAACAAACATTATTTTGATAACCAAAGGGGGGAAATATGACAACCAACGATATAAATACAAGATTGTTGTTTCGTTTTTATAACAAGACAGAACGCCGTTATTTGACGGACAAAGAAGCCCGCAAAATTACATATAAAAGTTTATCAGACCGGACAGATGTAGCGATTGAACAATGTTCCGGTTTTTTTGATAAATGGCAAATTGCCCTGATATATGAAGGCGATATTGTCAAGGACGAATCGGGTCGCGTTGGTATTGTATATTTTGAACAGCAGACCGGACAATATTTGTTTGGCGAATATTGGAAATTGGCGGGCGAAAAACTTGAAATTGTGGGCAATTGTCACAGAATATAAAACAATTTATAAAAAAAGTTGAAAAAAGACTTGATATTTATTTTTTTATGGATTATAATGTCTGTGTAGAAACGAAAGGATTGAACATGATTAAAAAATTTTCACGTTTTATTTGCGGATTGGCAGTGTTTATGTCAGTTGTTGTCGGCATGACGTGTTTATTCGCACATCAGGGGCAAAAAATGCAACAATACGCAATTGAACACAATTGTCGTTGGGATTACAACGACATGTGTTATACGCGGGAACAGAAACCGTGGTTATTCAAATAGGGGGTAATAATGGGCAACAAACAATATATTGAAGATTTGGAACGCGGAAAAAAAGACCGCGAAAAAGACATCAAGGAATACGGCGAAAATTTCGTGAACCATTATAAATTCAAAGACAAAAAAGGGGTCAGATATAATATATGCACGACAGACGATATGTTTGACCAATTAAAACAATAAGTAAGGGGGTTATAATGTTTCATATTTATATAGTTCATAAAAAAAGACAACGAATTTATCGTTAGATTTGTCAATTCTGTTGTGAGTTCGACCGGAATCAAAACATCGGCAATTTTAGCAGAATCAAAAATATCAATGAAAGCAGAAATGGCAGTTGATAGGGGGGAAGCATTGATTGACGCGTTGATAAATGCGGGAATGTCAGTTGAACCGTCATTGAGATTAAAAGATGATGGGGTTGAATGATGAAAGTGAAAGTTTTAGGTTTTTATAAGGGGTTATTTGTTTCCGGCACATATTGGTTTGCCTGCGACAAGGAAGACATGGAAGCGTTGCAGGATTTACGTTCGCATTTCGTGGGTTTGATGATGAAAGTAAAATAAAAACAAAGGTGGTAACAATGAGTAAAGATATTTGGCATACAGCAGACGAAAAACCAGAATCATTTAAGACCTTTGTATTCAGAACAGATAAAGGAAGCACCTGCTCTGATATGATATCAGCAAACAGCGATTGGAATCCTATACTTTTGCCAGAATTTTATAGTATGGATGACTTTGACAAGGCAGAACGCATTATCAAATGGTGTTATCTTGACGACCTACTTGCCCTTGAAACCGAAAACAAAGACCTTTCCGATAAAATCGGAAAACTGGAAACAGAGTTAGAAAAGACACGCAAGGCATTGGATGTGGCTGTTGGTGCGTTAGATTCTGGCAGAACACTGGCGAGAATTGCGGGTTTTGAAATGCTTGCGACAGGTATGGATGAAGCCGTAGAAAAAATAACAGCACCAGAACAAAAGGATAAGTAAAGTTTTTTATAATTAAAGTTTACTTTGTGGACTTAAAGTTAACTTTTTAACAGAAATTATAATTAAAAGGATATAAAATGAAATGCCCATATTGTAATAAAATACTAAAAATAATAAAATTTAATGATACTTTCACTTGTCTAAACCCAAATTGTAAACAAAGTTTAGGTATGATTGGCACAAAACTTATGTGGGAAAAGGTTGAATCTTTGCATAAGATACGAAAATGCACATCTCGGTATTACAAAGAAAACAAAGAAAAACGAAACGCATATATGCGTGAATATTATGCACGCAAAAAAACAGAAAAAAAGGAAAAACTATGAGTAAATTCAAAGAAAATCAATGTGATAAATTGGTTCAACAAATCGCGGTTTTGGGCGGGTCGCAATGGTCGGATTTGCCGGCGGAATGCGGTCATCACATAATTCATCGCGGAAGTTATTTGTGGCGTTGGCGTTTGATGAATATTGCACCGTTGACCGTGGAAGAACATCAAATGACGCATGCAAAATTATTGAATCCGTTGTTTGATTGGCAAAAACAAATGTTTCAGAATCACAGACACGATTTGTTGGAACGTTATTTGCACGAAAATAAT
This sequence comes from uncultured Alphaproteobacteria bacterium, assembly GCA_947305835.1. Taxonomy (GTDB): domain Bacteria; phylum Pseudomonadota; class Alphaproteobacteria; order CAAHEQ01; family UBA3637; genus UBA3637. The sequence continues at coordinate 5,378 of CAMZEQ010000009.1, forward strand.
TTGATTCGTGAAGAATTTGTCAATCAGGCATACGATTATTTGAAACAGGTCAAATACGATATTGAACACGGATTGACCAAATGGGAAGATGTTATTAAAAAGGAAAGGGCAAAATGGGAAGATTAAAATTGCCGGAATCGGCAAAACGCAAATTGCGTCAATATTACTTGACACAATCGGAACGCGTTCAAATGGACGCATATTTGGAAAAAATCAGAAAGAAAGGAATGAAAGCATGTTGAAACGAATAATTTTATTTTTCAAAGACCGAAATCATGACCGTATTTTGAAACAAAAACAGACATTATGGCGTTTGTTCAGATTTCGTGATAATGATTTTGATTATAAAAAGCACTTGCGGGGCAGTTTTTGGGATTATGTTCGCGGAACAATCGGACAGCGTGCCGATTTGAAAACCGCCCGCAAAATGAAAACAGTAAAAGATTACAAAAAAGCAACCAAAGGATTATAAAAATGACGACAGAATTACAAAGAATCGTGCAACCAGTAGAAATTGAAGCACGCAAAAAGATTGAACAAATCAACAATATGCCCGTTGCAAATCGGGTTGATTGTGATAAGGCGACAGAATGGTTAAAAACCGTGACAATCGTCCGGAAAGATTTTGAAAAAGTCCAAAAAGAAAAAATCGCACCGTTCAAGGCGGAAATTGACGGAATCAAAGATATGTTCAAAAAGCCATTGGAATTGTTGACACAGGCGGAAACAATTGCCCGCGATAAAATCAACGCATATTTGATTGAAGAACGCAAAATCAAAGAAGCCGAAGCCCGCAAGATTGAAGAACAACGCCGGAAGGAAGCGGAAAAAGAATTGAAAAAACTTGACCGCCAAGACGCGAAAGCGGACAAATACGATGACGCAACCGCACAAGCAATTCATGATTCAATTGCCGATAAAAAAGCCGAAATATTGGCGAAGGCAACAGAATCGGTCGAAATAAATCAGGCAAACGACACATCATCGGTTCGTATGATTTGGGATTTCAACGTTGTTGATTTGTCCAAAGTGCCGGTTGAATACCTGACAATCAACACAACAGCCGTCCGCGAAGCAATCCGCAACGGTTCGCGTGAAATTGCCGGTTTGGAAATATATCAAAAACCGGTTGTTGCAATCAAATAATAACCAAGGGGGGAAGTTATGTCAGAATCAAAATTGTCGCAACGTGATGACATTATACGTCATTTGATGACAGAAGGGTCAATCACAGCATGGGAAGCAATCAAAGAATACGGTTCAACCCGTTTGTCCGCAATCGTTTATGAATTACGGAAAAAGGGTTGGATTATTGAATCTGAACCGGTCACGGCAAAAAACAGATACGGAAATCCGGTCACATTTGTCCGTTATCGTTTCAAGTCCAAGGCGACAGACCAAAAGACGCAGGAACAACCAAAAACGAATTGTTTATTGGCACAATTGCGTTTTGAACGTTTATTGCGTTGGTTCAAAAGGGGCAAATAATGCGTTGGACATTGATTGTTTTGGCGTTATTATTGCCAACAGGTGCATATTGTGGTTGCGGAACAATCCGCGACCATGACATGCGAAATTATTGTTTGGGCAGTTGTGGTTTGATTCACGACCACGATTTGCGTCAAATGTGTTTTAACAAAGGAAAATCAAAATGAAAAAAGATACACCGAAAAATAAAAAACAAGTAAAAAAAGAAGTAAAAAAAGAAGTGGAAAAAGCGTTGGCAAATGACACATTCAATTTCAAAATTGTAATGTGCGACAATAAATTTGCAACATTGGAATTGATAATCACAGCAATCGGAAGATGTTGTGCATTATTTATCAAAGCGTTCATTGTTGCGTTGGCAGTAAAATCAGCGTTATTTTAAGGGGGGCAACATGGTAAAAACAACAGGGGTTATTGATATGACAGAAGAAAAAATTCAACCGGATTATTCAGCGGAACAATGGGAAAAACTGGAATCATTGGTTGCCGAATATCAAGAAAAGAATCCTGATTGGGAACGAACAGGATTTGAAACCATTGAAGACATGGAAAAATTGATTGCCGGCGAAACATTGACATCAGACCGTGAAAAAGCGGACAAAGCATTTGAAGAAGCCGATATTGCAAATGCAAGAAAACGGGCAGATTTATTGCGTGCAATTGCACTTGAATATATTTCCGCGTCAAAAGAAATGTTTGTTTGGAAATATCGCATGAAGGCGATAATCAAACATGCAGAAGAAGACGGTTTCACAAAGGCACAGATTGACGCGGTTATTTATGCGATGAACGTCCAAGAAGGATTTGAACGTATGGTATTGGAAGAAGCGTCAAAACCATACAATCCTGAAAGACCGGAAACAAAGACCGATGATTCGGAAAATCCGAATTGTGACGAAGAACCAACGACAGATTCCGAAAATGAATCCGTCGCAGAAGAATCGGAAGAATAGTCATGTATAAATTTATTATTTTGCATGATATACACGGCAGAGAATATTTGATAAACGTTTCACAAATTATATTTATTGAATATTCAATGCCGTCAAAAGACACATTGACCATTGGATTTGAAGACGGTTCACGCCTGACGTTCAAAAATAGCAACGAAATATATGAAATGTTGATTTTGAAACCGTGGCAGATGAATTTGTTGAATTTTTTCCGGTGGTTATTTCAAAAAAAAGGGAAGAAATGAATAAAATAATAATCGCATTGGCAATAATTTGTGTAATTGGAACATCAAAAGCCAATAATTTATCAAATTATGTTGGGTCGAAAACAACCAATGATTATAATGTGGGTTATCATGACGGATTTAATTCCGGAAAGAACAAAGCATATAATAATGTTGCATTGGGTGCTTTTATTACAGGTTCAATAATCGTTGCAAGTATAATAATATATAATCAGGGTCAAAAAAAATGTGAAAACGGACTTGTATGTAAAAAATTTTGACCTATATTGTATATAAATCAGGAAGCGACCCCCGATAATAAAATATCGGGGGTTTATTTGTGCGAAATTTGACCGCACAGGCCGATATATTTATGTGTTCCGGTAAATGTTCCGGTTGCGTTCCAAAAACGAATCCTGATGTAAATAAATATCAACAGTCATAAATTCAAAAGCCAATAAATACAATTGAAAAAGAAAAAAAGTTTGATATAATAAAAAGTGGAACAAAACGGAACATCAGAAAGGGGGTTCAAATGGTTTTAGTTGCAACACAGGTCAAACGCCGACGCGGAACGACAGCCGAAAATAACGCGTTCACAGGTGCGGAAGGCGAAATTGTCGTTGATACAGAACGGCACGAATTACGCGTCCATGACGGCGTGACACAGGGCGGATTCACAATACCGACAACAAATACAGCGGATTTTGCGTCAAAATCATTAGATAATTTGTCGCAAAGTGGCGAAGCACGTTTTACAAACAAAGCAAATTCCGATTTGTCAAACACACCCTTAAATGTTGATTATGTTGTTGAAAGTCAAGAACCAACAGCGGAAAACGGTTATACGTGGTATCGTAAATACAAATCAGGGTGGGTTGAACAAGGCGGACGTGCAACAACCGATAGTGGCAACCCTTGTGCAATTTCTCTTCCTGTTCAAATGGCGAATATATATTACAATATCAACATACTCGGACAAACGGCGGTTGATGGTTATTCAAACGCACAATGGCAAGTAATGTCTATTTCAACAGCAACAACACCAAAAAGCACAACGGGTTTTTATGGGCAACCGTCTATCACAGGATATAACTTGCTATTCTATTGGCAAGTCAGCGGTAAATCAGCACAATAAAGGGGGAAGATATGTATAAAGACGGACAAATAATAACAGACCACAAAGCATTTGCAAATTGGGCAAATGCAAATGGCAACAAATTTTCAGACCGTCCAAACGGCGACGGAACATATACGGTTTATGAAGTCAAAGAATCTGAAACAAACAAACAAAACCGCGTCCGTGGAATCAGAAATCAGATGTTGGACAAATCCGATAAATATATGATTTCAGATTTTCCATTGACGGACGAAGAACGCGTTCAAATGAAATTATATCGCCAATATTTACGCGATTATACCAAACAAAAAGATTGGTGGGAATTGTTGCCAATGACATTTGATGAATATATCGCAGACAAAGCAGAACCGGAAGCCGAACCGGAAAAATAAGGTGGGAATATGTCGCGTCTTGACCAATGGCAGATTGACGGCATAAATCGTGGAATCAAGGAAGGAAAAAGCCAACGAGAAATTGCCAAAATCATCGGTTGCAGATTAGCGACCGTGAACGCAGTTTGCCAAAAAACAAAATCGGAAGCAAAAAAACGGGAAGAAAACGCCAATCTTCCCGAAGTTCCGCAACGTCAAATTGATTTGATGTCTGAACCGACAACGGAATCCGTCAAGACCGATATTTTGACGGTATATCGTCACAGTTTATATGAATTGAATAAACGTTTGCCGTTGATGACCGATGACCAAGTTTATCAGTTATCAATGCAATTATTGAATCAGTTGAATAATGGGAATCCTGAATCTTGATTTTAACTTGAATTTGCGTCCGAAAAAAGAGATTGCAGGTTCATATTTGGATTATTGCGAACGGGCATTATACCCGCGACCATTTCCGAAACAGGTCGAAATGGCAAATTGGGCATTTGACCATAGGGAAGAACCGCGTCTGATATTGGGTGCACGTGGTTATGGAAAAACCGATTATGTGACAATCAACGGTTCGGGTTTCAAATTATTAAACGACAAACAATATAAAATTCTTCTGATAACAAAGGAAAACGAACGCGGAAAGGAAATCGTGGCGGAAATCCGCGAAGGATTGGCACAAAACGGCGTAAAATTCGCAAATCGTGCCAAAAAGAAAATCAGAATTGTTGGTTGTCGCGGAAAGGAAGACAATTTCACAGCATTGACAATTCGTTCAAAGGGTATTCGTGGACGACACCCGAACCTGATAATCATGGAAGACCCGATTACGCCGGAAGACACATCGGAAACAGAACGCCGTAGGGTCAAAAAAGTATATGAAGAATTGTTGAAATTGACCCGAAACATCGTCATTATCGGTCAACCCGTCCATGCGGAAGATTTATATCAAGAATTGCGTGAAAAGATTCCAACATTGGGCGTTTGGTATGGTGCAATTCCTGAATTGGACAAAGACCTTGATATTGAACGTTCCGCCGGTGTTTCCGAAGCGTCAATTCAAGCGTCATATTTCGGCGTTATCACAGACGACAATTCGTTGCCGTTCCGCAGATGTGAAGTCGTTGATTATTATAACCGGAAGAACGTCATGTTCATTGACCCATCGCATAAGGGGGGCGATTTGACCGCAGTTGCCGTTGGTGGATTTTTGGGCGACACGTTGCCGGTTGTTGGGTTTGCGTTCAAAAAAGCATGGTATGATTGCCTTGAAGAATTTGATTATATCATGGGCAAATATGGTGTTGGTCGTATAAGTATTGAAACAAACGGGTTGGGCGAATTGCCAGTTGTTCAATTGCGTTCCGCCGGTATGGTCGGGGTTATGGGCAAAAACCACACCGGAAACAAACACAGCCGAATTATGAATATGGCATCGTTTGTTGACGCAATCAAATTGACCAAAGTGACCGATGTTCCGCCGGCATTGATACAGGCGAACGAATTATTTATTGAAAGGGTCAAAAAATACGAGTATAATATAAAGCAAGATGACCCGCCAGACGCGATGGCGGGGTTGTGTGGATTGATTGGCATAATCAAAGACGAATAAGGGGTTCAAAATGGGTTTTTTCTTCAAAAATGGTGGCAATACACCACAAACAGCGGAACAAACGTTCATACGTCCGTATAAATTGAGTTTGGACGAACGCAAATTCATTGAAAGCCGAACGCAGGTTTTATATGAAAAGATATTAAAACGTTGTTTTCACAAAACAATTGGTTTGGACGACAATGGCGGAAGTATTGCGTCAAGTGTATTTTTATCGGTTGAATATGGTGCACAGCAAAACGGCACAATTCCATTGGTCGCAAAGGCGATGACACAAATGCGTAAAATTTATTTGGTATATCGCGAAAGTGCCGGGTTGGTTCGTGTTGCAACATTGGAAGAACAACAAGAAATTGACAAACATTATAAGGATTATCAAAACACCGTTTCAAAATTGAACAACGATGACCGCGGAATGATTCTTGATTTCAGCAGATATGAATTGACCCGTTTGATAAAATGTTACATGGCGTTGTTATATGCGGTTTTGGATTCCGCAAATACGCAGGTCAATTTGGCACGTTCCTTGCAAATCAAGATTGATAAATTGCGTGAAAATATTTCCGTTTTGACATCTGATGACGCAATCAAACAGGCGAACGCAATCAATGACGCATTAAAATCGGGCAACAGTATATTATTGTCCAAATTGGACGAAGTTATACAGACCGCAATCAACAGCGAATCCACAGCCAAGGCAATTGAAATATTCAACACCGCCCTTGCGTCTGATTTGGGTTTATCGTTGTCGTTTGTTTCCGGTGCGTTGACATCGGGCATGTCCGCAACTGGTGACGCAGATATAAATTATGAAGACACAGGAATTAAAGATTTCTGGGTCACAATTTGGAAGCCGATTTGCGTGAAATTATACGGCAAGGAAGGGGTCAAATATAAAACTGACCGTTGGCGTTATTTGGAAGCCAAATTGAAATCGTTGGTGTATATTGAATCCAGTCTGTTATTTACAGACGAACAAAAACAGGCATACGCACAGGACATCATAGATGACGAAATATAATCCTGACCGTTTTCTTCCTGACCAGTATTTGCGACATGTATTGCCGGACGGGTTTTGGTCAAAAAAGATTCTTGACCGCAATCTTGACCCGAAAATGGTGTTTTTGCGGGCAATTATCCGGTCAACCGTTGTCACAGGGCGGAAGTTGGACGAAACATATCGGCACGCTATTGATTTTTACGATAACAAAATGGAAAAACTGAAAGACGAAGGTTTCCGTAAATATAAATCAATGGCGTTGCATGATGAACGATTATTAAAAAGCCGAATCGCGAATTTGGTCATTTATGAAGAAACGCAACACCAAAAAGAAAAACACAAAGGACAGCGTTATCGTTGGTTGCCTTCATCGGCAAAAGAACCCGAACCCGAACATCAATTATTATACGGAAAGATTTTTAATTATGGCGAAGGCGACAAAGATGGAAACATGCCCGGCGAACGATACGGGTGTCAATGCGGGATTGAATGGTTAGATTAAAAATACTTGAATATCATGCAAAAAAGCGTATAATATAAATCAGGAAAGGATTTTTAGGAATCAGACAGCAATTGTTCCGCCGTGACACAAAACAACGTTCACGGTGGGTTTTTATTTA